>CAXBIJ010000171.1:0-7819 GCA_963975675.1 uncultured Maribacter sp.
TTTTCCCACACTAAATAATTAAGTAATGATAAGAATAAAGTATGCGTTTGCCTCTGTATTATATCTTTTTGTAGCAGTTGGTTTTGCGCAAGATGAAATAACAAAAGAAAAGGAACCAGGGCATTATAACCAGAGTAAATTTAAACAATTATATGAGGAGTTCTCAACCCCTAATACATATAGGTCAGCATCTGGTGCTCCAGGACCTGATTACTACCAACAGCAGGCAGACTATGTGATGAACATTCGTTTAGATGATAAGAATGCCAAAATTTTTGGAGAAGAAACAATTACCTATACCAACAATTCTCCTGATGATTTGGGATATTTATGGTTGCAACTAGATCAAAATATTAGAACGAAAGATTCAAAGGCAGCATTGAAAAATGGAAGTAATATAAAAGAATTAGAGGATACGGAAGATTTTGTACAGAAATACATAACCGAATCTTTTGATGGTGGTTTTAATATAGAATATATAAAAGATGCCTCAGGTAAAGCATTGCCGTATACGATTAACTTTACAATGATGCGTGTCGATTTACCAACACCTCTAAAAAGCGGTGATAAATATTCTTTCAATGTGAAGTGGAACTATAATATTCCTGATCACACTGTAAACAGAGCCAGGTCTGGATACGAGTATTTTAAGGAAGATGGAAACAGAGCTTATGTAATTGCTCAGTTTTTTCCAAGAATGGCTGTCTATAATGATGTAGAAGGATGGCAGAATCATCAGTTTTGGGGTAATGGAGAGTTTGCACTCCCTTTCGGAAATTATGAAGTGAATATTACTGTACCTGCAGATCACATTTTAGACGGTACAGGTGTACTTCAAAATAGAAAAGACGTGTACTCAAAAGAAATGATGAGTCGTTACGAGCAAGCAAAAAAATCGTATGATAAACCTGTAATAATTGTTACTCAAGCAGAAGCAGAAGCTGCTGAGAAAGGTTTTTCAGATAAAACGAAAACATGGAAGCTTAAAGCTGAAAATGTTCGTGATTTCGGTTTTGCTACTTCCAGAAAATTCATTTGGGATATGCAAGCGGTGAAATTAGGAGGTAAGGATATTATGGCAGTTTCTATGTATCCGAAAGAAGGTAACCCTTTATGGGAAGAGTATTCAACTAAGGCCGTTGCACATACGTTAAAGTCATATTCATCTCATACGTTCGATTATCCTTATCCTAAAGCAATTTCAGTACATGCTAAGAATCAGGGAATGGAGTATCCAATGATATGTTGGAATTATGGTAGGCCAAATAAAGATGGTAGCTATTCTGATAGAACTAAATACGGAATGATTAGTGTAATTATTCACGAAGTAGGTCATAACTTTTTCCCGATGATTGTTAATTCTGATGAACGTCAATGGGGATGGATGGATGAAGGTTTAGATACTTTTATGCAGTACATGGCAGAACAAGAGTTTGGGGAAGCGTATCCTGCAGCAATAGCACCGAATGATAAGTATCCTTCTAGAAGAGGTGACCCATCGAAAATTGTGCCTTATATGAGCGGGGATCAAAGTACAATTTCTCCGATTATGTCAAATCCTGAAAATGTATTTCAATTAGGTGCAAATGCTTATGGTAAACCTGCTACTGCATTAAATATATTAAGAGAGACCGTAATGGGTCGTGAGGTTTTTGATCATGCTTTTAAAACCTATTCGCGCCGTTGGATGTTTAAGCACCCAACTCCAGAAGATTTCTTTAGAACAATGGAAGATGCTTCTGCTGTTGATTTAGATTGGTATTGGAGAGGATGGTTTTATACGACCGATTATGTAGATATGGGGGTGAAGAATATCAAAAAATTTCAAGTAGCAAGAAAACCTGTTACAGGCGATTTGATGTCGAAAGTATTTTTGGTGTCTTCTGACAGTGAAAGTTATGATCCTGCTTTAGAGGGTGTAAACCCTTCTGAAACTTCAAAAACTCTTAAAGAGTTTATGATGGATAATATGACCGAGGCTGAAAGAGCAGCAGTAAAAGAACCAAAATATTTCTATGAGATAACGTATAATAGTCCGGGTGGTTTACCAATGCCATTAATTGTAGAATATACTTATGCAGATGGTTCGGTTAAGAATGTAACGTATCCACCAGAAATTTGGAGAAAGAATAGTAAAGAAGTGAGTATGGTGCTTTCTTCAACCTCTGAACTTACAGGTGTTAATATTGATCCCAAAATGGAAACTGCAGATATTGATACTACAAACAACAGCTGGCCAAAGAAAAAGCAAACGAGCGACTTCGATAAAATGAAAGAGGAGATTAAAGGAAAATAAGACTATAAAATATTTCTATAAAAAGCCTCGTAGATATACGAGGCTTTTTTAATTTGGATACTAAACTTGTTTATATTTGTAGTATGATTGCTATGTATTCGTTATTTATTAGTGGCGCAGAAATATTCTTCATTATGTTCATAGTGGTGATGGTTTTTGGTGCTGACAAAATTCCTGGTATTGCCAAGGGATTGGGTAAAGGTATGCGTCAATTGAAAGATGCTACCGAAGATATTAAACAAGAAATTCAAAAGAGTGCTGACAAGCAAGGTATTGATACAAGTTTCGTTAAGGATATTAAGAAAGATATCGATGATATGAAGCGTGATATTGATTCTGGCTTAGCTAAAGATGTTAAGAAACAAATTAGCGATGTCGGTAAGAATATCAGTGATGTAACCGGCAGTATAAAGAGATAGTAATAATATACTCGGTAAGATTTTACAATGGGATTAATAGGCCTTTGTTTATCTTCAAAGTATTGGTATTGAACAGTATGATTTATTTTGGTCAACGGTCACCAAGTTTCCATTTTGGATTCCTCTTCTCTGTAATAACCTTAGTTGTTCTGTTTCTAAGGAAACCTTATTTCACTCTACTTAAGGTTAAACCATCACGTATAGGTAATAACACAGTCTCTAACAGTGGATGCTCACTTAGTTTTTTATTGTAATCTAGTAATACTTTTGTAGCAGTATCTTTTGGGTCTAAAGGTTCTACAACTTTGCCAGACCATAAGACATTGTCAGAGAGTATGACTGTGCCCGATTTTGTTTTAGGCAATACTTTTTCTAGGTATTTATCGTACTGTTTTTTTTCAGCATCAATAAATATAAGGTCGAAAGTTATGTCAAGTTTAGGTATTATATCTAGGGCATTACCCACGTGTTGAATGATCTGATTTCCATAATCACTACGGTCAAAAAAAGTACGTTGTATTTGTTTTAATTCGGCATTTACGTCGATGGTATGCAGTTCACCTTCTTTACGTAATCCTTCAGCAAGGCATAAAGCAGAATAGCCGGTGTACGTTCCAATTTCAAGAATATAAGTAGGATTGATAATTTTAGACAGTAAACTGAGAACACGCCCTTGAAAATGGCCCGTAAGCATTCGTGGTTGAATTACTTTTAAATGAGTTTCGCGTGTAAGTTCTTGTAATAACTTAGGTTCTTCTTGCGAATTATTAGCCAAATAGGTTTCTAAAAGTGGCGATATAAAATGCATACAATTCTTTTTGCAAAAATAGGGTTTTAAGCCTTAATTTAAGGCCTTCCATAAAAGTGTAATATGAGAAAGGAAATTAAAATTAGAGAGGCAATTAAGAACGATTTGCCAGTGCTATTACAGTTTGAGCAAGAAGTTGTGAAGGCAGAGCGTCCTATGGACCCAACAATTAAGAATAGTGATGTAAATTATTATGATTTAGAAGCTCTAATTTCGAATCCTCGGGCTATAGTTTTAGTAGCCTGTGAAGGGAAGAAAATTGTAGCTTCGGGTTATGCCTTAGAAAAACCTGCTCGGCCATACCTTGATCATAAGAAATACGCCTATTTAGGGTTCATGTATACTGACCCAGCATATAGAGGACAAGGCGTTAATGGCGAAATTATTACTGAATTACAAGAATGGGCAAGTTCTGTAGGTTTAACAGAAATAAGATTACATGTATATACCGAGAATGAGCCAGCTATTCGTGCCTATGAAAAAGTAGGATTCAAAAAACACATGATAGAAATGCGATTGCGTACAAAATCATAAAACACAATTATTCATACGGGAACATTAGATTATAGGCTTATGATTACTTTTATATAAAATTGGTTATGGAATTTAAAAATACGCTTGAGTTTGCACAATCATTAGATGCTCAAGACAGCTTAAGAAGTTATAGAGATGAATTTATTTTTCCTAAAATAAACGGGAAAGAGGTCATATATTTTACGGGTAATTCTTTAGGCCTTCAACCAAAACGGACAAAAGGATTTGTTGATGAGGTTATGAAAGATTGGGCAGAACTGGCGGTAGAAGGCCATTTTTATGCTGACAAACCTTGGTGGGATTATCATGAACGCCTTGCGGAACCACTAGCAAAGGTTGTGGGTGCATTGCCTGAGGAAGTTTCAGTAATGAATACATTGACGGTAAATCTTCATTTATTGATGATTTCTTTCTTTAGACCAACAACTACTAGATTTAAAATTTTATGTGAGGAAAAAGCATTTCCTAGTGATCAATATATGTTTCAGAGTCAAGTACGTTTTCATGGCTTAGACCCTGATGAAACAATCGTTGAGATTAAAAAACGTAAAGGAGAGCATCATTGGAGAACAGAAGATATTATTGAGAAAATAGAAGAATTGGGTGATGAATTGGCGCTTGTTTTAATAGGAGGTGTAAATTATTACAATGGTCAAGTGATGGATATGAAAGCCATTACCAAAGCAGGGAAAGCCGTAGGGGCAAAGGTCGGTTGGGACTTGGCTCATGCAGTGGGCAACGTGGAATTGAAGCTACATGATTGGAATGCTGATTTTGCATCATGGTGTAGTTATAAGTATATGAATAGTGGCCCCGGTAATGCATCAGGTATTTATGTGCATAAAAGACACTTGAATAAAAAAGATATTCAAAGATTTGAAGGATGGTGGGGAACAAAAAAAGAAACTCGATTTCTAATGAAACCTGAGTTTGAACCCATGGAAAATGCCGATGCATGGCAAATAAGTAATGTTCCAATATTGTCTGTTGCGCCTTATTTGGCATCTCTGACCATGTTTGAAGAAGTTGGGATGAATAAATTGATAGACAAGAGAAATACAATTGTCGCTTATTTAGAATTTATTCTGCAAGAAATAGACAAAGAGGTCGATAGTTCTTTTGAAATTATCACACCAAAAGATAGAGGCTGTCAATTATCTGTCTTTTTGCACGGACAAGGAAAATCATTGTTCAATTATTTGATGGAAAATGGGGTAGTAACCGATTGGCGTGAACCAAATGTAATTCGATTAGCACCTGCACCTTTTTATTCATCATATGAAGATATGTATCGTTTCGGGCAAATATTGAAAGCAGGGGTTCTTGCGAACTAATCTATTGTTAGAGACCAGTTTTGAGTTTTATAAATTGACGATGTAATACTATTTTTCAACAACCAACCAACAACCAGCTGTAGATGAAATCATTAAAACTAATATTGGGTAATGCTAGATACTTCGGGCCCTCTTGGGTTTTTGCAAGTATCAATATTCTTTTTGGTACTTGGGCAATCTATATACCTACAGTTAAAGACGCTTTAGATATTAGTAAGTCTGAATTGGGGATTGCTATTTTCTTTTTAGCATTAGGGGTATTCACTATCTTTCCGTTTGCATCTTCGATAATAAATAGGGTAGGAGTTGGTAAATCTACTTTCTACGGGGTTTTGTTGAGCTGTGCAGCTGCTATGTTACCCTTATTGGCACCAAACTATTATGTTTTAATGGGTGCACTTTTTCTCTTCGGTGCAGCAAATGGTATCACCGATATATCTATGAATACCTTGGTGACAGAAATAGAGAAAAAAGATAAAGTTAAGTTTATGGCTGCTTCACATGGCTTTTTTAGCTTGGGTGGTGTTTTGGCTGGTATGGGAAGTTTTTTCATTGGGCCGCTATCGAATCCTGTACTCCATATGTCAATTGCAATTTTACTGGTTCTTGTAGTTAATTTTATATTTAGGAGGAAGTATATTTCTGAAATAGCAGAAGAAATAGAAAACGAACCGTTTAGTTTTGGCTTGCTAAAACCACTTTTATTACTTGGACTTATATCGTTTGTTGCTATGGGTAGTGAAGGAGCCATCGTAGATTGGAGTGGACTTTATTTAAAGGAAATTGCATTGGCACCTGAGGCTTTATGGGGGTTAGGCTTTTTAGGGTTTCAAGTGACAATGACCTTAGGTCGATTTTTAGGTGATGGAATTAGTGAAAAAATAGGCTCTATAAAAATTGTAACCTTAGGGGCTATTTTGGCAATTGTCGGCTATACTTTAGTATTAACCACAGATATTTATTTGAGCATTATTGGTTTTACTTTAAACGGACTCGGTTTTTCAGTAATGGTGCCCGAAGTATTTAGAATAGGTGGTAATGTAAAAGGAATAGATTCCTCGAAAGGAATAGCATTCATAGCTGGTTCTGGTTATGCGGGGTTTTTATGTGCCCCACCAATTTTAGGGTTTTTAGCAGAGAACTATAGTCTTACCCGAAGTTTTGCAGTACTTCTTGCCTGCGGATTTTTAATTTTATTATTTACCCTTTTATTAAAAAGGAAAAAGACATAAATAATTTTCCGCAAATTTAATTCTTGATGTTACTTCTTACTTTAAACTCGTTGTTAGGATCTTGTACTTTTTCAATAAAATCTAACATTTCTTCTGTTAGCAATAACTGGTTTTGAGCATTCCAATAACGTTGGTCGTAAGAGTAATTTATTTTGAAAAGGTCTTTAGAGGCACTAACGTTCTTCTTTACATTAAAATCTCCTTCGTTTTCTGAAGTGGTCAATATGAAAGATACGTCGTAGTAAGAAGTGAAAGAGTTGTTTTTGTTTGTTTGCTCAACAATAGCATGATATTTGGAAGATGCTATAAAGTATTTTTGATTTTTATTGGATTTTGTAAGTGATATTTCTTTATCATAAGAGATAGTTCTATATCTACTCTCTTTATCTTCAGAAAATGGATTATTTTTAAATTCAACCACCAGTTTAAACCGTTCAATAGCATTGTTTTCGGTATTTATAATATAATGACCCGTAAAATCCTTGTCATCTGGCTCAATATCTTTAGTATACAGTAGTGTTCGTCTTTCTAGCTTTCCTTGAATATCTTGTATCCTGGTAATTTCACCGTTATATCTTAAAACTCCCCTAAGTAAGAATTTTTCCTTATACGGATATAGTCGGTAATTTGAATCAATGGAATCTTTTACTTTTTGCCACAATGTTTTTTCATTGGTAACAGTGACTTCATTCAATTCTAAAACACTTTTGTTAAGAAAAATTGTATCCCTTGTTTTTTTAAAAGTAGAGATGATTTTATCATAACCGGGGTGGTAAATTATAATTGTGTCAGATGAGGTTGAGAACTGAAAACGCCCATCAGAATTGGTCATAGTGAGGTCGTTCTTATTGTAAACACCAACAAATTCTAATGGGGAATTATCCAAAGAATCTACTACAATTCCTCTTAATTCATTTTGAGAATAAAGAAGAGTAGAGAATTAGAAAACAATAAAATACTGAAGTTTCATAGGGTATTTGATGTCAAATGAAATTATCAAACACTATACCACCTTACTTTACTTCAACACCTGTAAAGAAAAGTGAAAAATCTGCATCAGGTCTTTTATGCATCATACTAATTTTTAATCCTTTTAGTTCTTTATAATCTTCCCAACTTGTAACCATGTTAGGTTCTGCTTGATTTTCTTTTCTATATGCCCATTCTTTAATAATGTAATCATCTCCAAAATAATA
>CAXBIJ010000172.1:0-7813 GCA_963975675.1 uncultured Maribacter sp.
TTCAGAGAATGATAAATCTGCAACCGCAACAGTATATGGGCTAATGCCAAGAAAAGCGGTCTATAAAGCTGGTATAGGTGCCGTATTGACGAACAAAGAATTTTCACACCATAGTTTCAATATTGTTCCTAATAGGCAAAATCTTAAAGATAGTTTGCCTTTTCCATATGGTAATAACGGGGTTAGTGATACGATTTTAGAAAATGTTGATTACGACATATTAGAAGTTGCACTCTCAAATGCATTTAAAGATTCACAACAGAAAACAAGATCTTTATTAGTAGTTCATAAAAATCAAATTATTGGCGAACGCTATATACGTGGATTCACTAAAGATTCTCCAATTTTAGGATGGTCTATGACTAAAAGTATTCTAGCAACACTATATGGAATTTTAGAATACCAAGGAAAACTTGATATGGATTATAAACCTTTTTCTGACGAAATTCAGATAAAGAATTTAAAATCTAATATTACCCTTAATCATTTGCTACGTATGCAAAGTGGATTATCATGGGATGAAAATTATTTTAAAATATCTGATGTTACTCAGATGCTCTTTTTAGCATCAGATATGACCATTGCACAGCGTAATACTAAAGTAATCGCTCCACCAACCGAAATTTGGAATTATTCATCTGGCACTACTAATTTACTATCTGGTATTCTGCGTAAACAGTTTAAAACCCACCAAGAGTATCTTGATTTCCCATATCAATCATTATTTGATAAAATAGGAATGAACTCTGCGCTTTTAGAAACCGATTTGGTCGGAAATTATGTGCTTTCTTCTTACGGATGGGCAACCACACGAGATTGGGCTAAGTTCGGACTACTATATTTAAATAAAGGAGAATGGAACGGAGAACGTATATTTTCTGAATCATGGGTAGACTATGTTTCAAAACCTACTCAAAATTCTGATGGAACCTATGGTGCACATTTTTGGTTGAATGCAGAGGGTAAGTATCCTGATATTTCGCGTGAGCTATACTCCGCAAATGGTTTTCAAGGGCAGCGGGTATTTATAATTCCTTCTAAAGAATTAGTTGTAGTTCGCACAGGATTAGAAGAACAGACCGATGAACAATTTAATACCTTATTGAAAGAAATAATTGCATCTATTCGATAAAAGGTAAAAATACTAACCTTTCTCATATACTACCACATTATTAGACATTTACACAACAGATTTCTCTTGTGTGGCAACATTAGTTTCTATAAACTAAGGATCATTTCTACATTTACTGTGTTATAAAAAACGAATTAAATATTTTTCATTTTCATATAGTGTTCTCGTAAAAGAGTCTAATCTCCCCTGATTGGACTCTTTTTAGTTGGAGTACATTCTAGTTTCCAGTAAACCGTTATCAATACACAGTTTCAGTTATCAGTATTCTATTTTCAAATAAAAAGCAAACAACTAAAAGTTATTGGCTAAACACTTAATATTAATCACTGAATGGGTCCGAAATGTCAACCTATTTAAGGTAGCCAATTATCCTTACCAAAATTTGGTTTACGTTTTTCAAGAAAAGCATTTCTACCTTCTTTAGCTTCTTCTGTCATATAAGCTAATCGAGTTGCTTCACCAGCAAAAACCTGCTGGCCTACCATTCCATCATCAGTTAGGTTCATTGAGAACTTTAGCATTTTAATAGAAATAGGTGATTTTTCTAACACCTCTTGTGCCCATTGAAATGCAGTATCTTCCAATTCATCATGTGGAATTACAGCATTCACCATACCCATATCGAAAGCATCTTGTGCTGAGTAATTTCTTCCTAAAAAGAAAATTTCACGTGCTTTTTTCTGCCCTACCATTTTGGCCAAATATGCAGAACCATAACCACCATCGAAACTGGTAACATCTGCATCGGTCTGTTTAAAAATAGCGTGTTCCTTACTGGCCAATGTCATATCACAAACTACATGAAGACTATGTCCGCCACCTACGGCCCATCCTGGTACTACGGCAATAACTACCTTAGGCATAAAACGAATCATACGCTGAACCTCTAAAATATTGAGTCTATGCTGACCATCTTGCCCAACATAACCTTTCTCTCCCCTAGCCTTTTGATCACCACCACTACAAAAAGACCATATTCCATCTTTAGTTGATGGTCCTTCCGCAGAAAGTAATACTACGCCAATAGAAGTATCTTCTTGTGCATCATAAAATGCCTTTATTAACTCACTTGTAGTATGAGGTCTAAATGCATTACGCACATTAGGTCGGTTAAACGCAATACGAGCCACACCATCGCATTTTTTATAAGTAATATCTTCAAATTCAATGGCCGTTTGCCAGTTAGGTGATTTCATGATTTCTAACAATTCAATTATGGCATAAAGATAAGGGTTCAAAAGCCAGCTTACCAAATATGCAGACTAATCTAGCAATAGGTGAAACTAAATACATGAATTCAAACGAGTTATTTATCCATGCAAATGAAATACTGATTTTAAGTAATTACATTTAAGTTTACTACATTAATTAGAGACTAAAAGCATGCGGCAATTTCTTTATTCTATCTTAAAATCTATCCGTCAATTTCTGGCTGATAAATTAAACCAATACAACACTACATTACCCTATTTAATTACAGTGGTTATTGCATTAGTAGTAGTTGTAGGGGGTATCAATCTTTTTATAGAGCTTACGGATACTTTAAAGACAGATATTCTAGCTACTTATGATACAGAAATCACAGATTATATCATCTCTTACCGTTCTCCAATGCTTACCTCTTATTTTAAGTTTGTTACCGATGTGGGCGACTTTTATGGATACTTAATCGTATTAGCTATTTTTCTTTTAATCTCGCTTGTCATCTTTAAACGCTGGAAACTTGTAGTTCAGGCGACATTGGTACTTGCCTTAGCTACTGTTTCTAATATGATGCTTAAGAGATTTATAGACCGTGCAAGGCCAGGTATAGAACATTTAGTTTCTGTAGAAACACTTAGCTACCCAAGTGGCCATGCTATGAGTGCAATGGCATTTTATGGATTCTTGATTTTTATGGTCTATAAATTCAAGATACACATAGTCGCAAAATTTGTCTTAATAACAATATTAGCGCTGCTTATTCTAAGTATTGGAATTAGTCGAATATATTTAGGAGTACATTTTCCTTCTGATATTGCAGGCGGATTTATTGCAGGATTTATTTGGGTAGTTTTCTGTGTGTTGGTTTTCGACTTAATAGAACTTTTTAGACGAGACCCAAGAACCTAAAGTATCACCTTAACTATTACTAAATTTATAACATAGCCCTAAAGCATAAGGCATACCATTTTTGATACTTCAGTCTTTTGTAAGTTTTACGAATAATTTTTACACAAAATTAGATTGGTAATAATCATTACTCTTAATAATATCTTACTAAACTCAGTATAAATTACTTGACTTCCTATTTTGAATTAACGAACTTCGTTATCATCTGCTAAAAGGAATTGAAACTCCTCTTAGCTCTCCGATAACGAAACCCCAACTACCCCCTATTCTTCTCTTCAATCCATTTACTCATATACTTTGTAGAAATCATGGTTTGATACCGTAATAGACCCCCAACGAAATTTTGTGTGCGGTGCTTAGGTAACTCCTTTTGAAGCTGTATTACTTTTTGCTCCAAAATAGCTGCTAAACTGGTTTTTGAGTACAAAGTATTAATTAGGGTTTTTCCTTGTTCTTGAGCTATTTTCCATGTCTTTGGTTCAGTATATAAGGTAACTACCGCTTTAACAAATGTAGTATGACCATTTTCAATAGTACCGTTCCAATCTAGAATACCGTGCATACCTTCTGCACCAATGGTTGTAGTAACACTGGGTGTTCCGTTTTGCATAGCACATAACAATTTACCTTTAATACCAGCACCAAAACGTAAAGGCGCTAAACAAACTTTCGCTGCCTTCATTACCTCGTCAGCATCTTTTGCTCTGCCCTTTACCAAGAATCCCTCTTTTGGGTTGTGCATTTCTACTACCTGCTGAGGTAAATACGCTCCGTAAATATTCAATTTGGCTTCTGGTAATTGCGCATGAATTAAAGGCCAAAGGGTTGTTTTCAACACCTTAATGGCATCTATATTAGGGGCATGTTTTCCGCCACCAATAAACATAAAATCATTACGGTCTTCAAAAGTCTTCCACTTCGTTTTTTGGGCAATTTCATTAACCATAAAAGGAAGTAACAAAAGTAGACTTTTATCTATTTTAATGATTTCAGTCAATAATTCAAATTCAAAACTGGAGATAATTAAGGAAAGGTCACATCGATATATACTTGCAATTTCCCGCTTGGTTTTATCGTCTTGTAACCATGCATCAGTTGTAAAATCAATCCCCTTTTTAAAGCATTGCTCACGCACATGACGTAGCGAATGTAAATCTTCTGTATCTAATATTCGTAAAGCATTAGGGCAGTGTTCCACAACACGCCATCCGAATTGTTCTTCGGTTAAAAATCTATCGAATAATACTATACCAGGGTTTAAATCTTTTACAAAAACATCAAAAGAACTATCGTTCATTTTAATATCCTCCAAGGTATATCCTAAGGACTTAAAATCAAAAGAAAACTCCGATTTCGACGCTGCAGAAGCAACGGTGATTTCATAGCCTTGCTTTTGAAATACCTCTAATAATTGCAGCATACGCACACCAGCCGCTGTTGAAGCAGGTTCTGGCCATACAAGTGCAATTACGAGGAGGGTTTTGTTGTTAGTCAATGAGATGGTTGTTTGTATTTAGTACAAGGTACGGGAAACAATTTTCAGTTAGCAATTAACAATAAGCAATTATCATGTTTCCAAGAGCGGTTCGTAGGTTTAATATTGAACTTCTCTGCGAGGAGCTTTTCACGACTAAGCAATCTGGCGAATTGATGTTATCTTTTTTTAGTTCTCAGTATCAATATCAATATCAGTTCACACTATTAGTTTCCAGTATCAGTTCGCAGTACTTATGTCAGTCTGAGCGCAGTCGAAGACCATAACGTGTTCCAATCCCTTCGACTGCGCTCAGGATTACATTAGAGTAATTTTCCAAAAACGAACAACCATCAACTATAATTCACCAACCCCAATCTCATCAACAACCACTACTCCGTAAGTTGTTTGGTCAAATATGAATTTTAGACTTTTGATCTGTTCTATATTAAAATCTGCATTTTTTGAAGTAAAAATTGGTAAGGGAAAATGGTAGGTCTGAAGTTGAATTTCCCAATCATCGCCAATCATTTCTTCGTCTAAAAATTTATATTTTGTGAAACGGGTTTTCAATGGCTTAGGAATTCCCTTTACATCACTCACTTTTATAGCTACTGTTTGACCAAGTATATCGGCCAATTGAATGGTAAAATCTAACTGCGGAACTTTCCGTTTTTCTTCGCCCTTTTTCTTTTCTTTTTCTTCCTCCGTAAAATTTACGTCTAACCACTCATGATTTCCTGCGCCCAAAGTAATTTGCAAGCTTGATTCTAATGAAAATAGCGATGTGGCAGCGTTAGACAGGCTAACCTCATAAACAGCTTTCTTAGCTGAGCTTTTTGGATTTTCATAATCCCAGCCTAAAATAACTCCGCTATTCTCTTGACTATTCTTGTCACGAGTAGTTAAAATCTGTTCTTTCCATAATGCTACATCCATTGCTTGTATTCTTGTACTATCCTTGGTAGTGGTAATATCTAAATCTTCTTCAAAATCAGCAATACTTTTTAAGTTAGAAGACTCGTAATGCGTTAAATAATGTTCCGTAGGCAACCACTGTTTAGCAACAGCCACATTTTTAAAAATAGCCCTATACTCCTGCCTATTTTTTAGCGTAGCTTCTGCAAACGCACTCACAAAGACTTTGGCGGTTTCTTGCTGCTCCTCTTCTTTAAGTAAGGGGGCCAAATTCAATAACCATTTAGTTGGAGCGCCGAAATCTGAATTACCCCAAGTAGTGTTAAACTGCCCATGATTAGCATGATGAATATACACGCCCGATTTAAACCTAGAAATAGAATCTGTATACTGCAACCTGCGATACGGTCGCATACCCCAAAAGCTAACTTCATCGGCATCATACGAGCCTTGTATGCTTAAAAAATTGATATCCTTTAATATGATTTGGCGATTATATCGATAGTCAGTTGGTGCCAGGGCAACCACACCTTTTATATTATAATTAAAATTGAATTTCTCTTTTGCCTCATCTGTAAAATAGGGTAGCTTATTATAGGCTGCAGCAATAGAAACGGCCTCTCCACCTCTAGAATGACCCACTAACATGATATTATCCATATCAATTCTACCAGTCAGTTCATGACCTGTTGCTGAATTCCAGCTATTCCACTGTTCAAGGTGTTTTAAAAGCAAGCAGGCATTTCCTTACCTATAAAATCACCAGACCAATGCGCGTTTAAGAAATTTTCATCGACCGATACCGCAATTATTCCTCTACTGGCCAAAAGATTACCCAAATAGCCATACCCATCATCAGAATAATCAATCATGCTGTGATTACCGTGTACGATAAGTGTTAGCGGAAAAGGACCTTCGCCTGCTGGCATATAAACTCGACCATTTAATGGGAAAATTTCAGCACCGAATCCCCAATAACTTTCACGCCATTTTTTCTTCTTACCCTTCCAATCTGGGATTAGCCATTTGCCGTTTACCGAATTCGTTTTATAAGTAACTCCACTTGCAAATTCTTCGCGTTGCTCATCGGTACCGCTACCATAGGTGAATGTTTTCACCTTATACGAACCAATGGCGGCAGGATTATCTAATACGACTTCAGCAATTGAAAAATTATCGGCTTCAGAAAAAGCCAAAGGAACTTCCTTATCATAAGGGTCAGCACCTGGTGTTGCCATCACAAATAGTATATAGCCGACACCAATTAGCATTAACCCAAAAAACAGACTCGATAAAAATGTTTTCTTCAGTAGAAACAAATACAGTGAGATGCAAAATAAAATACCCAGCGCTGCAACAGCACTAAAGAACAGCGTTGGCCAACCAAATCCAAATAATTTTAAAACGATAAAACCTATAATGCCACTAAAAATGGCAGTTATAAATTTCACTGGAATTTTATGAGAACTTTTTACAAGCAGGTTTAAAAGACCGTAAACGGCCAGGTTAATTAATAAACCTAAAATAATACCAATGAACATCATAACAATAGGATGCCACCCAGTTAGAAAATGATATCCTACAATACCATAAAAAATAAGGGAAACTAAAATAATGAATGAGAGAAGGCGGTTTTTCATTTGGTTGGTTATTCTTGTGGTTTAAGCACATGAATTTAACCATCTTAATTGAATATTGATAGCCCTCTTTACATTTTTGAAAATACAGTAATAGTAGATAGCTGAGATTATGCACTAATCTTGGTAGTCTCTGAAATTCTAGAATACTTTAATTATGATAGTAAAAGTTAAGGTTTATCATATTTCTAAATCCTAAAACCTACATCTTCGCGGCGAACTTCTTTGAAATCTTAGACCGCAATTTACGCTCATAATCTTCCTCTAACCACTCTTTGTAATTCTTAGTATTGTTCATAATACAATAGGAGTATTGACGAACTCGGTATTTAATTTCTTCTTTTAGCTTTTTGGCTAGAATACGCGCATCAAAAACATCTTCAGAATTCTCAACACAAATTTTAGCGTGTTGCTCAATACTTTTTTCTAATACTAGCTTAGATTTTTCGCCATTGGCGAAACTCTTCTTGTATTCAGCTTTAATATCAAAATCGATCTCGGTAGACTTTGCAAACTCCGACCTTAAATCAGCCGGCATTT
>CAXBIJ010000173.1:0-7746 GCA_963975675.1 uncultured Maribacter sp.
AAAATGACATCAAAAGTCACCTATAACGGAGAATTAAGAACCGAATGCGTTCATCTTAAATCAAATGATTCTTTTGTAACTGATGCTCCTATAGATAACAATGGCTTAGGTCAGGCATTCTCACCGACAGATACGGTTGCTACTGGTTTGGCAAGTTGTATGCTTACCATGATGGGAATTAAAGCAAACGGATTAGAGGTGAATTTAAAAGGCACTACAGCGTCTGTTACCAAGCACATGTCTGCTTCACCTAGAAGAATATCTAAAATAGAAGTAGAGGTTCATTTGCCAGAAAAAGTATCTGAAAAAAACAGAAAAATTTTAAAGCACACCGCAGATACCTGTCCTGTGTTATATAGTTTACATCCAGATATAGAGAAAGTAATTACTTACCATTGGGATTTATAAGGAAAACTTATTTCGTTTTATTGCTATTGACATTGTTCAATATATTACATGTTCAAAGTCAAGAGGAGGTAGTTTGGGGACCCGATTATCGATTTACATGGAATGATTTTAAAGGACCAGTACCCGTTAGTTCGAGCGCTGCTGCAACCACCGCCAGCGGTATTAGTTATAATTTTTCAACTTTCTACGAAAATAATAAGCTGAAAGTGGCATATAACGTTGGTGCTTATTTTTATCCTACGCGTTCTTGGTATAGGCCAGAGGTATGTAATGATGTAACCTTATCGCACGAACAGTTACATTTTGATATTACCGAGTTATATGCTCGTAAAATGCGTAAACAATTAGCTGAAACAACGTTTACTGAAAATGTAAAAGAAGAAGTTCGTAAAATCTATAAGTCGACACTTCGTCAATTAAACGATTTTCAAAATAAGTACGATTCAGAAACTAACTATTCTAGAAATTTAACGGTTCAAGAAAGATGGGTAAATGAAATTGAGGCTGCACTTAAAGACTAATAAACTTTCAAGTATGACAAATCAAAAAAGCACTTCTAACTGAAGTGCTTTTTTTTGATTTAAATTTTTATGGCTGCGCTACACGTCGCAAATAGTTACGCCTTGTTTTAAAGCTGCTAATTTATCATCCCAACTTGGTACGAATTCTTGAGCAACATGCCCTGTGTAACCTGTCTTTAAAATAGCCTTCATTACCGCAGGATAAAAAATCTCTTGTGTTTCATCAATTTCGTGTCTTCCTGGGTTTCCACCAGTGTGGTAGTGCCCGTAATACTGGTGATAATCTTCAATGTTTCTAATAATGTCACCTTCCATAATTTGCATATGGTAGATATCATATAGAAGTTTGAAATTTTCTGAACCGATAGTCTCACAAAGGGCTACGCCCCATTCAGATTTATCGCACATGTAATCTTTATGGTTCACTTTACTATTTAAAAGCTCCATTTGTATAACAACACCGTGCTTTTCTGCTAGTGGCATTAATTTTTTAAGTCCCTTGGCACAATTTCGCAAACCTACCAAATCATCCATGCCATTTCTATTGCCACTAAAACAAATAAGGTTAGTGTAGCCAGCCGCTGCCACTAAAGGAATAACTCTTTCATAATCAGCAATCAATTCTTCATGTAGAGAAAGGTCGTTCCAGCCTTTTTCTATGCCTAAACCAGCACCCCAACACATAGAAGCGTGAATATTGTATTTTTTTAGTAATGGAAATTCCTCTGGGCCAACCAAATCAATAGATCTAATATCTAGTTCTACTAAATTTTTAAGAAAATCTTCAAATGGTATCGTTCCATAACACCAATAACAAACACTATGGTTTATATTGTACTTTAATTTATCGGTTGATGCTTCTTTCTTATTGTTGGCGTTTGCTACTGAGGTGGCAAGGAATCCCACAGATGCCGCCGCTGAGGTTCCAATAAAATTTCTTCTTTTCATCTTGATAGAGTTGTTGATTCCTTAAAGATAAATTTTTTAGATTTAAAAATGGAAATAAATCCTGATAAGCAAAAGTTAATAGAATTGGCCCATTACCGAATGCCTTTTGGTAAACACAAGGGTAGGTATTTGGTAGATTTACCTGAGCCTTATTTAGTGTGGTTTCAGCAAAAAGGATTTCCTGATGGTAAATTGGGAGATTTGTTGCGTTCTATGCTAGAAATTAAAACAAACGGCTTAGAATCCATAATTCGAAAAATACAAAAACATTTTCCGAAGGAAACTCGTTAAGTTCTAACCTCAATTTGTAACTTTGTGTCCCGTAACATAGAATTCGATACATGGCACAAACCAAATACATCTTCGTTACGGGAGGCGTTACTTCATCTTTAGGAAAGGGCATAATTGCTGCATCCTTGGCGAAATTACTGCAATCTCGCGGCTACAAAACTACCATTCAAAAATTGGACCCCTATATTAACGTAGATCCAGGAACCCTAAACCCGTATGAACATGGCGAATGCTATGTAACTGATGATGGCGCGGAAACTGATTTAGATTTGGGTCATTACGAGCGTTTTTTAAATGTTCGTACCTCTCAGGCGAATAATGTTACCACCGGAAGAATTTACCAAAGTGTAATTGAGAAAGAGCGCAGAGGTGAGTTTTTAGGTAAAACAGTACAAGTAGTTCCACATATTACCAATGAAATTAAAGAACGTGTTCAGCTATTAGGAAATAGTGGTGAGTATGATATTATTATAACTGAAATAGGTGGTACAGTGGGTGATATTGAGTCACTACCCTACATTGAAGCGGTACGTCAACTACTTTGGGATCTGGGAGATAATAATGGTATAGTTATTCACTTAACCTTGGTGCCTTACCTTTCTGCAGCAGGTGAATTAAAGACTAAGCCTACCCAGCATTCAGTGAAAACATTGATGGAGAGTGGAATAAAGGCTGATATTCTTGTTTGTAGAACAGAACACGAGATATCTGACGAAATCAAAGATAAATTAGCGCTGTTTTGTAACGTGAAGCGCGAGGCAGTTATACAAAGTATAGATGCTTCTACTATTTATGATGTTCCTTTATTAATGCAAGAAGAAGGTCTTGATACGGTAACGCTGCAAAAATTAGCCTTACCAAATATAGTAGAACCTGATTTAGACCAGTGGAATGAATTTCTTGTACGTCATAAAAACCCAAAGAATGAAGTTACGATAGGTTTGGTAGGTAAATATGTTGAATTACAAGATTCTTATAAGTCTATTTTAGAGTCATTTATACATGCAGGAGCTTCAAATGAAGTTAGGGTAAATGTGAAATCTATACATTCTGAGTACATTACTTCCGCGAATTATAAAAACAAGCTTAAGGATTTAGATGCAATTTTAGTTGCACCTGGTTTTGGTGAACGTGGTATTGAGGGTAAAGTAAAAGCCGTAGAATATGCACGTGTTATGAAAATACCTTTTTTAGGTATTTGTTTAGGAATGCAAATGGCAGTAATAGAATATGCTCGTAATGTTTTAGGACTTAAGGATGCAAATTCTACAGAAATGGATGAGAAAACACCAGATCCTGTAATCAGTATCATGGAGGAGCAAAAGAGTATTACCGATAAAGGGGGTACTATGCGTTTAGGTGCTTGGGATTGTGATTTGAAAGAGGGTAGTTTAGTTCAGAAAATGTATAATGGGGCGAAGCAAATATCTGAACGTCATCGTCATAGATATGAATTTAATAACGCCTATTTAGAACAATTAGAAAAAGCTGGGTTACTTGCTACAGGTTTTAATAAGGAAACTAATTTGGTTGAGATAGTGGAGCTAAAAGACCATCCATGGTTTATTGGTGTGCAATATCATCCAGAATATAAAAGTACGGTAGCCAACCCACATCCATTATTTGTAGGTTTCGTTAAAGCGGCTTTAGAGCATAAAAAATCACAAACTAATGCCACATTGGCATAAACTTCATATTTGGACATATATTTGCTTTCTTAAAAATCAAATATTTCCAATTAATTTAGAAATACCACATGGAAGAAAAGAAATTTGATGTACAATCCATCATAGGCTTCGTGCTTATTTTTGGAATACTAATCTTCATGTTTTACCAAAATCAACCAACTCCAGAAGAGTTAGAGGCAGAAAAGGCAAAACAAGAGCAAGTTGAGACTACAAAAGCATCTCAGGAAATAGAGCCTGAAACCGTAATTAATGAAGCTCCTCAGTTAGATTTGCAAGATTCTACAGCTGTAGCCAATTATCAAGGTAAATTGGGGGCATTTGGCTTTACTAAACCATCTAATTCAACAACAACATTAGAGAATGATGTACTTCTGTTAAAGATTAATAATAAAGGAGGACAGATTACGGAAGCGAAAATGAAGAATTTCGTAACCTATGATTCTGTGCCGGTTTATTTAATTAAAGATGGCAATGCTTCTTTCGGATTGGATTTTTCAACATCAGACAACCGAGTATTAAATACGCAAGATTTATATTTTGAACCTTCCCTTTCGAATAATAACGGTAATCAAGTTCTTTCTTTAAAGGCTAAAACATCTAATAATCAATATTTAGAATATAGATATGAGATGAAGCCTAATGAATATTTGGTCGATTTTACGATTAAGTCAAAAGGATTAGATAACGTAATAAGTTCTAGCAAGCCAGTTCAATTAGATTGGAAGTTAAAAGGTATTCGTCATTCAAAAAGTATTCAATACGAAAATCGTTATACACGTTTAACGTATAATCATGAAGATGATAAAATAAGTAAGCTTTCTGAAGGAAGTGATGATGAAGAAATAGAAAAAGATGTAAAATGGATTTCGTACAGACAACATTTTTTTAGTAGTATTCTTGCAGCTGACCAACCTTTTAAAAGTGGTGATTTAACCTCTGTAAATTTAGTGGAGGAAGAGAGTAGAACTTTTGGGTTTACAAAAAAATATGAGTCTGTTCTACCTTTAGAATTAGAAGGAGGAGAGATATCTAAAGATTTACATTGGTATTTCGGTCCAACAGATGTAGAAACACTGTCTCAGTATGAAGACCTAGGTTTGGTTGATTCCATCCCATTTGGTTGGGGAATTTTCGGTTGGATCAATCGTTATGTGTTTACACCTTTTTACGCGTTAATTAGTACCTATTTTCCTTACGGTATTGCGATAGTCATTATGACTATTTTGGTTCGTTTGGCGATGTCACCTGTGACGTATAAGTCTTACTTGTCTCAAGCGAAAATGAAGGTTTTAAAGCCTGAAATTACCGAGCTGGGCGAAAAGTATAAGGACAATGCAATGAAAAAGCAGCAAGAAACTATGAAGCTGTATGGTAAGGCTGGTGTAAGCCCCATGAGTGGTTGTATACCCGCGGTAATTCAGATGCCTATTTTTTATGCGCTATTTATGTTTTTTCCGACATCATTTGCGTTACGTCAGAAATCGTTTTTATGGGCAGATGACCTTTCATCTTTCGATACTATTTATCAGTTTCCAGAAGGTTTTTCAATTCCTTTTTACGGGGATCACGTTAGCTTATTCCCTATTTTGGCATCTATAGCTATCTTTTTCTATATGATGATGACTACAGGTCAGAATATGCCAACGCAACCAGGTATGCCGAACATGAAATTTATCATGTATTTAATGCCGTTTATGATGTTGTTTTTCTTTAACAACTATGCGAGTGGATTGTCATTGTATTATTTTGTTTCTAACATGATTACAATTGGTATCATGCTAGTTATCAAGAATTTTATTCTCGACAATGATAAAATTCATGCCCAGATACAGGAAAATAAAAAGAAACCTAAAAAAGAAAACAAGTTTCAAAAGAAAATGCGTGAAATGATGGAACAGGCAGAATCTAATAAGAAGAAATAATATATTTCATTTTAGTTTCAACATATAAATAGAAAGGCCCTTTCAAATTTGAAAGGGCTTTTGCCGTTAATGGGATTTTTATGCATTTTATCGAAAAAGCGCATAGATTTGCTAAACATATGTTAAAACTTCCTGAACTTAGGATATTAGAGGCATTATCAAATTTTTATTAATTAATCGAAATTTTTATTGATTTAGAACTTTACATCTCTCCCCCAGTTGAAAATTTAAACTAGGTCCATTTAGTTACGGTCTATTATAAGCTTGATGAATGCTTAAAATAAGAACCCCACGTCTTATTTCATGCAATTCAAACTACAGCGTTATGGTATTTAACCAATAACTATACCATGAGAAACACTACCCTACCCCTAAGACACCGTCTGGTGTTAACACTTTCAACCCTATTATTTTTAATGAGTCCCCTACTGGGATTTTCCCAATTTGCGCAGCTGGGTAATGCTACTGATGGGACTGTCAGAGATCAAAAATTAGGTAAATCGGTCAGTATTAGTGACGACGGCACACGGATGGCTGTTATGAGTCCAGGGAATAATCAATTACAAATCTATGATTTTGACGGTACATCCTGGAACCCAACAGTTGGCATTGGTGCTTCGGGTTTAATTGTTGACAATTCATCCATGAGTCTTAGTGGTGACGGCAGCCGGGTGGCCATTGGAAATCCTGATGCGGGTAATGGTGTTGTTCAAATCTTTAATACTTCAAATTTCTTGTTGGTGCAGTCAATATCCGGAGGCCCTTCCAATGGCGATTTTGGCTGGTCCGTTAGTCTAAGTGATGATGGTACCAGAGTGGCTATTGGAGATCCTTCGTTTCAACAAAATGGAGGCCTAGTACAAATTTATGAAGTTGGTAATACAATACCAATTTTCAATGATGTTGGGGCTATAGGATTTGGATATGGCAGGACGGTCAGCCTTAGCGGTGATGGCAGTAAGTTTGCTGTATCTTTTCAAAATATTGATCAAGTAATAGTCTTGGGTATTTCTCCTGTAACACTTTATTCTATAAGTGGAAATACCAATAATGATGATTTTGGATTTTCATTGAGCCTGAACGAAGATGGCACTAAGATAGCAATAGGTGACCCGAATTATGACGATGGAAGTGGAGTTAGTAATGCGAATAAGGGCCAATTACAAATTTATAATGTTGGCAATAGTATTCCCGTGATGACCGTCATTGGGGTTTCAAGTAATCATAACTTGGGTTATGCGGTCAGTCTTAGTGACGACGGCAATTTTGTGGCTGCGGGTATTCCGGGAGATTCTGGTGGCACAGTAAAAGTTTATAGTGTTGGTAATACTACACCATTTGGAACCATAGACGGCCCGATTAACAATGAAAATTTTGGATTTTCGGTTAGCCTCGATAGCGACGGAAACCGGGTAACTATTGGCAATCCCGGCTACAATACCGGGTCTGGAAGTAGTAATCGGGATAAGGGCCGGGTAAGTGTTTACGAATATTCCGAACCTTGCAGTAATGCTACGGCGGATGCTCCTGGTAATGAAGACGAGTGTGACAGTTATACCTTACCTCCGTTGAGTGCGGGTAATTCTTACTGGACGGCAACAGGCGGCCCTAATGGAACCGGCCAGGAGGTAACAGCGGGCACTGAAATCGAAACAACCACGACCTTATTCGTTTATGCCGCTGCGACAGCGCCATGTCAGCCCGACGAGAATAGTTTTGTTGTAACTATTACCGATACGGTCACCCCTACCTTCAGTTTTACAACGCTCTATTGCGAGGGTGCCACGGCGGATGCCCTGCCAGCGACATCGGATAACGGGATAACGGGAACATGGGCCGCTTCAGCAATAGATACCGGCATTACGGGGGATACCGATTATGTATTCACCCCGGACGATGCGGATCAGTGCGGCGAGACTGCAACACTTACGATAACGGTAACTGATAAAGTAGTCCCAACATTTGATG
>CAXBIJ010000174.1:0-7736 GCA_963975675.1 uncultured Maribacter sp.
CTGAAATGCCACTACTTTCCCATTTTTTAATCTAATAAATCAATTACGCTGGACTTTCATCTTTCTCGAATGCTTTAAAAACAGGCAGACTTTATTTATCAATAGTTTATTTTCAATAACACTAAAAATTGAAACTCAACTATTGGCAAATTGATTCCCCCGAGTTAGGTCTGCCTGTTATTATTTTTATTTTTTATACCTCAGTTTTTACTAGCAGTAAATCTTCATGTAAAACCTGAACTACTGATAGAAAAAAGGATTTCTGTTTGGTTTAAGATTAATTATTTTGTTAGCTATGGTATTTAAAATTATTCAGATGGTGATATAACCGTATACCCTTGTTTTGTCAAAAAACTTTTATAGTCTAAATAATAACGCATGGTCGTAATTTTACCATCGACTATCAATGAAGCAATATGGTAAGGTACTGGTGTTATAATGCCAGTTTTGTTATTCTTAAGTTTATTTACGCCCCAGGTAAGTAACCATTCCCCTTCATTCCAATTATTTTCAACCTTTACAGGTAAATACAGGTCATTAGAAATATTATGTTTGTAATTCGCTAGGCTATTGATCCAGTATTCTTTGTGTTGTGTCGCATTTAATGAGTCTAAGCCACCACCAAGACCATAGACCATGGCATCTTTCGTCATTACGGCCGCTATACCTTCAATATCTGCATTTTGTAATGCTGTTACGTACTTTTTTAGTGTTTCTGTAGCAGTTTTTTCGTTGTCAAAATCTAAGGTCACTGTAGCCTCTTGTGCCTTACTTAATGTTACTCCAAACATTAGGATGACAAAAAAAAATGTGATTTTTAATCTTTTCATAATTTCTTTATTTACGTATTCAAAATATTTTTCAAATACTAAGCGGAGGAGCTGTCTTAAAGAAATCAATATTCTGTTTTAAATACAATATATTTTGGACGGATGCGATATTTATCTATCCCAAACCCCATATTTATTTATCAAGGCTTTTTTAGAAGTAGAAAATGGTTTGAGGTTAAAAGGGATATTGGTAATGTTTTAATACCTGAGAGTATTCCACGATTTCTTACAAAAGACTTTTATGTAGGTAGTAATGTTTGTAGCAAATTCAATATGGTAGCAAGTGAAGTTTATCAATAGTAGGGTATTGATGATGAATAAAGAATTAATCGTTATAATTTTTGAGATGAAGGTTTATTTCAATGGATTTCAATAAGCGTTAATCGAATTCTGATACTATAGTATTAGGTAACTGAACTTCTTCAATTGCTCCATCGCTCTTTATATGTACATAATAAGAGTGATTCTCATCATCTAGTGAAATTGAGGTAGATACTTCCTCATTAATGAAATGAATGGCAGAGCGGTCATCACACGCATACCCATCACTAAGCTGACCAGAAATAATATTCTTATGGTATAGGGGTCTTCTAGATTTTTCGGAGTTATAATGTGGACAATGACTTTTGTCAATAAATTTCATTCCCTCTACAATACTTAATTCTTTTGGTCTAGAATCTGTGGTGCCACCGTTGAACCAACAAAGGGAACCAGCGCTACCACCACCCATAATTACACCATTATCATAGGCATTTTTAAGCGCAGCATCAATACCTTGCGCTTTCCATATCGCCAACATGTTTAGGGTGTTTCCTCCTCCGACAACAATAGCATCCATTTTTGAAATCACTTCTTCGAACGATTCCTTTTGGTCATAAGAATTTATCCATACACTCATAACATGTGGAACCACATTTATTTGGGCACAAACTTCATAAAAAGAATCGATGTATTCTTGGTCTTCACCACTGGCGGTAGGTATAAAACACAAGTTAGGTTTGTCTTTACCTGTAACTTCTGCCATGTATTTTAAAAAAGGTACGGTATGTCTTCCACTACCATAAATTAAAAGTTGTCTTTTCATCAAGACAAATTAATTCATTCTAAAATTAAATAGAAGGTATAGAACTATTATTTTTTTAAGAGACCTTTTTTTATTCCATAATGGGGGAGGATATCGTATAACCCCATTCCTTTAATAGCCTCAAATTATCAAAGACAACAGATTCATGAACAATATGCGCCTCATCATCAAAAGTTAGAATACTCATACCCACGGTATGACCAATTTTTCCGGTAGGGGGTATGTCTCCAAACATTCCTGTGTTGGTTCCTGTTCCAATCCAGTTAACATACGTTCTGTTTCCAATAACATTTATTTCTTTGTCAACGATTTTGAAATCTGGCATTGCCCTATGCCAAAACTGCATAGATTCGAAAAGTTCGCTCTGATTTGCAGATAGTATTTCACCATTTACATTACGTACCAATTTATTGGTAGTAATCATCTTAAGCAAAACCGTATCATTATCACTCCATGCACTTAAATAGGTTTTTGTAGTTTTTTTTAAAGATGTTGCTGAAGTACTGATTTCGGGTAAATTCTCTTTAGAATCAAGGGTATTCGTATCCTTACATGCGAAGGACAATGTTACTAGTATTATTGATAAGTTGAATTTAAGTTTTTCCATGATGGACTTTTTTCCAAAAAACTCTTTATTTTAAAGAAAAGGCTAAACAATTAAATTAAAGGGTAATATTGGATAAGTAGTTGTATATCTTGTCCGAACCATCTAAATTATTGATCGAGAATTTAATACCTATAATTTTGTACATTTATTGAAAGCTCGTTTTCCCTCAATGAGACTCAATCTGCAGCATGAGTGCTTTATATCAAAAAATCGGATATATTTTTATTCTGTCTTTTTTGGGACTAAGCTTTAGCTATGGTCAATTAATCGACTTGAACAGTGACCGACCTTATAAAAAGGTATTTGTTGATACCGATAACTTTGGTGCTTCCTATTTAGAAATTTTAGAGCAGGGTTTTAAACAAGTGAAATCAGATTCTGTTAAATACTCAATACTTAATGACCTGGCGTATTACTGGCATACTAGAAATTTAAACATGGCCATGCACTTTACTAAAAAGGGTCTGGAGCTTACTTCTTTAAAAAATGAACCAGTCTGGCATGGTAGATTTCAAATCACTCAAGGAGCCATTCTTTTACGAATGGAAAAACTCGATAGTGCACAAACCGTATTAGAATTAGCCAAAATAAAGGTTAAACAATCTGACCTGCCTTTTTTAAACACACAATTAGGCTATGTATATGAACGTAGAGGTCAATTAGACAAAGCCGCAGACTACGCCATAAAATCACTCGAATTAGGTAAAAAGCTAGATGACAATAAAGTCAAAGCCTTGGCTTATAGTGATTTAAGTAATCTATTTTGGAAGCATGCAAAATATGAATCAGGGTTAGAATATGGTCTTAGATCATTGAAATTATTTGAAGCTTGGGGTATTACAGATTTAGACTACGACTTTACCTTATATGTTACCGGTAATAATTACCTGGCTTTAGGGGACTATGAAAACGCGCGAAAATATTATGAACACTCCATCATCATTGGAGAACGTTATGGGTTTTACAATAATTTGAGTGATGTCAATATATCTTTGGTTGATCTCTATTCCTATTTAGATGATTATGAAAATGCCCTAGAAGCAGGTGCTAACGCTGTTAAATATGGTGAGCTTTTGGAAAATAACTTCATGATTATGCGCTCTTGGCTTGCTATAGGTAAAATGCAAAATAAACGAGGGAACTGTGCAGAAGCAATTGAGGGACTCAGAAAATCGATAAATGTTGCAACAAATGATTTCGGAGATGCTTATTATTTAAGTGATGCGTACAATGAATTAGGAAGAGCTTATGCTAATAGCCACGATTATAAAAATGCCTATAGTGCATTTTCTGTTTATGATTCACTAAAAAATAAAGTTTTTACCGCCGAGGCCGATCAGCGTATTTCAAAGTTAAGAACAGAATTTGACGTGGCACAAAAAGAAAGTACGATAATATTGCAACAAACACAGATTAAAAAACAGCAGACGCGTCAACAGCTAATTATTATAATCACCGTATTACTATTATTATTACTCCTATTGGCCTACAAAGCCATTTCTAACAATATTAAAAAGAACAAACTATTACAAAAGAAAAATGCTGAAAAGGAATACTTAATGAAGGAAATACACCATCGGGTAAAGAACAATTTTGAAATAGTTTCTAGCTTATTATCCCTTCAAGCGGCACGAATTGTTGACCCTAAAGTTTTGGAGGCTATGGAGCAGAGTCAGCATCGTGTTCATAGTATGGGTATGATACATCAAAAATTATATTTAGGAGAAAAACTATCTACGGTAGAAATGAAGGATTATTTTATTAATCTAGCTGATTATATCATAGATTCTTATGGTAAAAATAATCTGGTGACGGTCGATATAGTAATGGATGAACTTGAACTTGATGTTGATATGGCTATACCTATAGGCCTTATAGTTAATGAGTTGATTACTAATTCGTTGAAGTATGCTTTTCCTGAAGAAAGGAAAGGAAATATACATTTAGCCTTAAAATTAAAAGGTGACTTGCTAGTATTGGAAGTCAATGATAATGGTATTGGTATTCAATCGGAAAATTCTGCTGGAGGTACTGGTTTTGGAACACATTTAGTGGATTTGCTAGTAAAACAATTAGATGGGAAAATGATTTTGGTAACGAGTCATGGTACATCAGTAAGCATAGAATTTCAAAATATAAAGGCAGCGTAATGAAAAATGAGAAGGTTAGTATATTAATCGTTGAAGATGATATGATTATTGCAGCTAATCTATCTATCCAGTTAGCTAGTCTTGGTTATGAAGTTGCAGGCATTTTACCTAGGGGTGAAGAAGCTATTATGCATGTTAGAGAACATCCTCCTCAGTTATTGCTTTTAGACATCAACCTAAAAGGTGTGCTTAGTGGTATTGATACAGCCAAGGCCATTCAGAAATTTACAAATATTCCTTTAATATACCTTACCGCTAATAGCGACGATGCTACTTTTGAAAAGGCCAAGGAAACCCATCCAAAGGCATTCATTACAAAACCATTTAATAAATTAAGCTTACAACGCACCATCGCATTGGTTGTAGAAGAAATGAAGGAGGCGATTGACCATAATCAAAATACCCAACATATAGAAATACTCGAAGACCGAATATTTGTGCGTCATAATGGAAGGATGGAGAAATTACTTTTAGAAGACATACTCTATATAGAGGCTGATCGTAATTATTGTATTTTAATTACACCAAAAATCAAGCATATACTTACATGCAATCTTAAAGTAATGGAAGAAAAGCTACCAAAATCTAGTTTTATTCGAGTGCACCGTTCCTTTATTATTAATATTTCTAAATTGGACATATTGGCCGATGGTCATTTAGAAATTGGTAGAAAAGTGATTCCCATCGGAAAATCGCATAAAGAACTGCTATTGAATCGTATACAGACTATTTAACTTTTGTGCTCACTCGAATAATCTTCCCGATAGTTTTAAGTATAGGTTCGTCCTCTTATTTATAGCTACTGGTATAAAAACGGCTATTATTATAAATGGGTTTATGATAACCATATATAATTAACCGCTAAAATATAAGGAAATGAAAAAAGTAGTTTTATTTATCGCATTAACACTCTTTGGTCTCACGATCAAAGCACAGGAAGAATTATATCTCGTTTTTGAATTTATGAAAGTCGATAACGAACAAATGGCAGCCTACGATGAGACTGAAACATTCTGGGAAAAAATTCAACAACAACGGGTAAAATCAGGAGATATTATTGGATGGGATTTATGGTCTTTACAACCAGGTGGTGAAATGCAAGATTTTCAATACCTAACGGTGTCTTTGTATAACGATCCTGTGAAAATGATGGATGGTAGTAGTTGGACAAACTTAATTGCAAGGGCTAAAGCAGCTTATCCTAATATGACTGAAGAAGATATTACGGCTAAATTAAATGGTTCGGCAAAAACTAGAGATTTGGCCGTAAGAATCTTTGCTCAAGAAATTGCTACAACCACAGGATCATCTCCAAATAATATGGTATTAGGCACAGTTGCCGAAATAGGTATGATGAAGGTAGACCTTGGGAATTATGATGCCTATGAAAAAGCTGAGACTGAGGTTTTTCAGCCTTTACATCAAAAAGCAGTCGATTCAGGAGATAAGATAAGTTGGGGATTGATTAGATTCATAAATCCTATAGGAAGCGATACCTACGCCTCACATATGACTGTAAGTATGTTTAAAAATTATAAACAAGCTTTAAATCAAAATATTAACTACACTGAAGGAGCAACTCCAGCAAAAACCAAGTTAATGCAGGAAGGCATAGCCGCCAGAGATATGAAATATGTTTATATGGCCCAATTGATTAAAATGGCACGTTAATATAGAAAATTCAATTATAATTATTTAGCTAAAAACCCCCATGATGTGAGTCATGGGGGTTTTTTATTTGAAAATTTATCGACTTAACTAGTCTCTGCTTTTAGAGTCGTTTCTCTTTTTAGGCCTACTTGTATTCCTGTTATTTTTACCACGAAAGTTGTTGCCACCGGGTCTATTTTTATTTCCAGATTTTCCTGGACCTCTAGGGCTACGTGGTGGTCTGTCATCTTTCTCCTCAGGGGTGTCATCCATAAACTGATGCTCTGGCATACGAGGTACTTCTTGTTTTATTAACTTTTCAATATCACGTAGGTAAGCTCTTTCTTCTTTATCGCAAAAAGAAAGCGCTGTACCACTAGCACTGGCACGACCTGTTCTACCAATACGGTGTACATAGGTCTCAGAAACATTTGGTAGGTCATAATTTACTACCAATGATAATTCTTCAACGTCAATACCTCTTGCGGCTATGTCAGTAGCGACCAATACTTTTAGTTTACCATCTTTAAAATCACCCAATGCTTTTTGCCGTGCAGTTTGCGATTTATTACCGTGAATAGCTGCCGAACGAATATCTGCTTGCGCTAATTTCTTTACTATCTTATTGGCACCATGTTTTGTACGTGAAAATACCAATACAGAATCTTTTGGCTGTTGTTCTAATAAATGTACTAACAGTTTAGGCTTATTTCCTTTACTTACAAAATAAACCCCTTGCTCAACTTTCTCTGCGGTTGCTTGTTCTGGTTTAATGGTAACGCGTTCGAAATCGCCCAACATCTTACGAGAAAGCTCTACAATATCTTTTGGCATAGTAGCCGAAAAGAAAAGTGATTGTCTTTTTGGAGGAAGTTTTGCAATGATTTTTTTAATGTCATGAATGAAACCCATGTCTAGCATTTGGTCGGCTTCATCTAAAACAACATGCTCTAAATCTCTAAATGAAATATAACCTTGGTTCATTAAATCTAACAAACGACCAGGAGTAGCAATTAATATATCTACACCTCCTCTTAAGGCATTAACTTGTTTGCCTTGTTTAACTCCACCGAAAATAACGGTATTTCTAAGACCTGTATGCTTACCATAAGCGGTAAAACTTTCGCCAATTTGAATAGCAAGTTCACGGGTAGGTGTAACCACCAATGCTTTTACTTTTCTTTTTGTCTGACTTAGACTAATACCTTCATACAAATGATGAAGAATCGGAATACCAAAAGCAGCTGTTTTTCCTGTACCAGTTTGTGCAACACCTAATAGGTCTTTGCCTTTAAGTAGTATCGGAATAGATTGTTCTTGAATTGGAGTAGGGTGAGTATAACCTTCAGCTTCTAAGGCTTTTAGGATAGGTTCGGCAATGCCGAGTTCTTTAAATGTCATAATTTTTAATAAGC
>CAXBIJ010000175.1:0-7723 GCA_963975675.1 uncultured Maribacter sp.
TGGTAAATTAGTTTTTGTAGACTTACCTTTAGTAATAAGGTACCCAGTTTCATCCATATCTAACTGACCTTTAAAAATATCAGTATTTGGTTTGTGCCCAATGGCAATGAATAACCCAGTAATAGCGATAACCTCTTTTGCACCTGTTTGGTTATTTACTACTCGTAAACCTTCAACAACCTGCTCACCAAGAACTTCGTCGACTTCGGTATTATAAAGAATTTCAACATTCTTTAAACTATTAACCCTATGTTGCATTGCTTTTGACGCTCTCATTTCGTCTTTTCGCACCAACATGGTTACTTTATTACAAATATTCGCTAGATAAGAAGCTTCTTCAGCAGCTGTATCTCCTGCGCCAACAATAGCTACGTCTTGACCTTTATAGAAAAATCCATCACATACTGCACAAGCAGATACTCCACCTCCACGTAAACGTTGCTCACTAGGTATATTCAAATATTTAGCGGTAGCACCAGTAGAAATAATAACAGTTTCAGCCTCTATTTGCTTTTCGCCATCGGCAACCACTTTGTGAATTCCTCCTTTTTCTTTTGAAAATTCAACAGAGGTAATCATGCCAATTCTTACTTCAGTACCAAAACGCTCTGCTTGCTGTTGCAATTGTACCATCATAGTAGGTCCGTCGATACCTTCTGGGTAGCCCGGAAAATTATCTACTTCTGTTGTAGTGGTCAATTGTCCTCCTGGTTCCATTCCGGTATACATGACAGGTTTCAAATCTGCACGTGCAGCATAAATAGCTGCTGTATAGCCCGCTGGGCCAGATCCTATAATTAATGTTTTTACGCGTTCTATTTTATCTGACATAATATCAAGTGGTTCAATTATTGTTCTCTAATACAAAAGTAGGTTTTTGAGCAAAAAACTTACAATTAAGTTATCAAAAGTTTTAATCTAATTACTAGATTATCAGATCCCTTAATTATAATGTTAGTCAGTTTATCTCCATTATAATATTATCATAAAATATGTAAAAAAATGAACTTACGCTATATTCAATACGTACGTATTATAGAACCAATGATGTATTGATAAATGAAAAAGTTAAAATGTGCCATAGTTGAAGACTCAAAAGTACAACGTACTTTGCTGAAACAGGTCATAGACAAAACTTCAAACCTACAGCTTTTATATTCATTTACTAGTAGTACCGAGGCCTTAGAAATCATAAATGCATCTGAGATTGATTTATTATTTCTTGACATTGAGATGCCCGTCATAAACGGATTTGAATTTTTAGCAGGGTTAAAAACAATTCCACAAGTAATTATTACCAGTCAAAATCAGAAGTATGCATTAGAAGCTTTCGATTATAATGCAATTGATTTTCTATTAAAACCATACAGCAAGGCAAGATTTGACCTTGCAGTTAATAAAGCCATCAACAAAATTAAAACTGTCAATAAAAACAAACCTGAAAACAAATTGGTCGTTAAACACAATTTGAAACAGATTGAGCTTAATATTCATAATATACTATGGGTAGAGGCACTAGGTGATTATGTGAAAGTAATTACTCCAGAACGTAGTTATGTGATTCTATCTACGTTAACCACTTTTAATAAGAAACTCGGGGATGATAAATTTCTAAGAATACACAAATCCTATATCGTTAATTTAAATATGGTTGAACGATATAATCATGAATTCGTTGAGATAAAGGATAAAAAAATACCAATTAGCCGTGCCAAAGGTATTGAGCTGGACCGACTTTTAAAATGCGTAGAATAATTCTAACTACCCAATTATTTAGTTAACATCTCTACGCTTACTACTGTTCTAAACCCTATGTGTTCTAATGAAGAATCCATACTTGAACCCATTCGAGCAGATACTCGATAACTAGCGCAGTAAGAATCACTACATAAAAACGAACCTCCTTTAATAACTTTCTCTTTTGCAAGAGAATTATTAGGCGTAAACGGACTATTCGCCCCTCTAGGATTAATTAAAACGGTATGTTGACCGTTCATTTCCTTATAATAATTGGCATTGTACCAATCACTCGTCCATTCCCAAACATTACCTGCCATATCATAAATACCATAGGCGTTTGCGGGATATGATTTTACCGGTGCACGTAATTCAAATCCATCGACCTTACTATTATTTACTGGGAAATCGCCTTCCCAAGTATTTGCTTTCTCACTCAAAATAGAAACATCATTTCCCCAATTGTATATAGTACCGTAAGAACCTGCTCTTGACGCTAGTTCCCATTCAGCTTCTGTAGGTAAGCGCCTATTAGCCCATTCACAATAAGCTAAGGCATCTTCATAGGCGATTTGTACAACAGGGTAATCCTCTTTTCCTTTTATAGTACTTTCTGGTCCGTTTGGGTGTTGCCAATTAGCTCCGATGGTCCAGTTCCACCATTGAGAAAAATCATAAAGGTTTGCAATCGGAGGCTTAGATTTTTTAAAAGTCAATGAACCAGGTTGTAAAATTGAATCATGTGGTTTTGGTGTGCCTGGTGGTACTTGCTTTTTTAGTTCTTCCCAATCTATCCCTCTTTCTGCAATAGTTACATAATTTGTAGCTTCTATAAATTTTTCAAATTGCTTGTTGGTCACTTCTGTAGCATCCATAAAAAACCCATCTACCATTACATCTATTGCAGGTTTTTCATGTCCCATGGCTATTTTATCAGCAGTAACAGCACCTTGTTTAAACCTTGCGCCAGATACCCAAACCATGCCTTCTGGTGTAGGTAATCCATCGGGTTTGTTCACTAGAATAGCATGCTCCTCAACTTCCGAGGTTATATTTTCATTTACTGTTTTTGTATCTGGAATTTTCCTCTCCTTAGTTTCCGACTTACAGTTCGCCAACATCACTATAAGAATACTTAAACCAAGCATTTTAATACTTTTCTTCATATGTAAACAGAACAATTTTCTTTATTTAAAAGGTATATATAAACAGCTTCTTATTTAATCGGACTAATCATATATTGAAAAGAAAGATTTTCTGGTTTAATCTGATATTCTTCATGTGGCATTAATCCCCAACTAGTATCACCGCCAACACCCATTTGACTATGGTCAATATTAATATTAATTAAGTCTCTTATTGGAATATCGAAAGTATGTTGTTGCCTCTTTTGCATACCTTCATCAAAATCTGAATTTAATTGATGATGAGCACTAAAAGCAAAAAGTTTTGGAGCGCTAATCTTAATTCCTTTTCCTGCCGAATTAGCAAATGACAATGTTCTTATATCTGTTCTATTCCCGTTTTCTTGCGGACGTATGTATTCGAAATACAAGTCGGAAACATTAGCATCATACAACCCAACTAATGCTGATGTTTTACGGTCTTGATAATTCTCATGTTCTCCCCTACCATACCATGTTACTTGGTCATAGCTTTTATCAATAATAAAGTTATTTCCGAATCTTGGTAATATTGGTAAACTATCTTGGATGCCCGATAATTGAGTGCTTACCAAAATCTCACCCTTATTGTTAATGGTGTACGTGATGTTCACTTGCCCGTTAACTGCTGGTAAATTATAATTTGCACGTAGCTTAAGGTCTTTTCTTATTTTAAAAGGATTTGTAGAAAGTTTTACCGCATCTATAATTTTCTTGCCCTCATTAGAATTCACCTCTAAGCTGATGATGTTTTGAGTTTCTGTTGCCTGTTTCCATACTTGTAAAAGTCCTGGCATATTATAGCCATAATCGTTGTCTATTGGAGCGCGCCAGAAATTAACACTTGGTCCTTTCTGTAATAAATTTCCTTGTCCATAATCAATAGACATCAACATACCGTCGGCACTATTAAAACCTATTTCAAAACCATCGCCTTTAACAAGAATAGTAGTATCGGCTTTGGTTACTTCAAGTCCGTCAATATTTTCTTCAAATACCGAAGGTGTATAATCTGTTAATTGAAACTGCTCATAGGCCAATAAGAAATGTTCTGGTATGAGCACACCTTCTTTTTTAGTGGTCATGTAAATGTTCAAGTGGTATTCTGAATTTGAATTAACTAATTCAGGTAAATCTATCTGAACTTCTTTGGTTGCATATGGAACTATATCTACCTCTGCGAGATTGCCTTTTGCTATTACTACACCGTTTTCTAATACCCTCCAGGAAAAAGCATACTCAGATAAATTTGTGAAGTCGTACATGTTCTTTAAACTAATCATTCCTGATTTAGGATTCTCAGACCTGAATTTAACGTTTTGATATACCTTTTTCACTTCATATAAAGAGGGGTGCGCAGAACGATCAGGGTTCACCAATCCGTTTAAGCAGAAGTTATTATCATTCTGTAATTCAGCTCCTCCTAAATCTCCACCGAAGGCATAGAATTCTACTCCGTCTTCATTTGTGGATTTCAAACCTTGATCTACCCAATCCCATATGAAGCCGCCTTGCAGTACATCATACTGTTCTATAACATCCCAATAGTCTTGTAAATTACCTACACTATTACCCATGGCATGCGCATACTCACACTGAATTAATGGCCTTTTTGGGTTGTTTTTAGCGTACTCAATTGTTTGTTTAATTGTTGCATACATTGGCGCCTGTATGTCTGTATTTGAAAAATTTGTTGCCCCTTCGTATTGTACAGGTCGTGTAGTATCATGCGCCTTCAACCAATCATACGTATCAAAAAAGTTTTGACCATTACCCGCCTCATTTCCTAAAGACCAAGTAACTATCGAAGTGTAATTTTTATCGCGCTCGAACATACGAATGGTTCTATCTAAATGCATTGCATTCCACTCTGGCCTGTAAGCTGGGTGAATCTTAATTGCTTCTTCATCGCCATCTAAACCTTGGTTGGTTGCTCCCATACCATGAATTTCAATGTTTGCTTCATCAACTACATAAAATCCATACCTATCGGCCATTCTGTAGAAAAATTCATTCTTTGGGTAATGACTGCAGCGAATCGCATTGATGTTGTTGCGTTTCATTACCTCCATGTCTTTTAATGTAACTTCTTTACTTATCACATGGCCGGTAACTTCATCATGATCATGAAGATTTACTCCTTTAATTAAAACTGGTTGGCCATTTACCAAAAATTGATTGTTCTTGATTTCAATTTTTCTAAACCCAATTTTAGAACTTATTGCTTCAGTGACATTTCCTTTTTTGTCCTTTAATGTGAACAACAGTGAATACAAATTCGGTTTTTCGGCATTCCAGGTTTTTACATCTTTTATTTCTTGAGCAAACTTCACTGACGTTTTACCTGTACTCAAATCTAAATTTTGATTTACAGAAAACACTTCGGTAGCACCATCTAACAAAGATACCTCTACTTGATATCCTTTTAATTTCTTACCGGTATTTGCCAATTTTAAATCTAGGCTGAACTTACCATTGGTATAGTTTTCATCTAAATCGGCAATTACGGTGTAATCTTTTATGGTTGCCTTATTAGTTGCATATAAATAGACATCTCTGTCAATACCACTTAAACGCCAAAAATCTTGATCTTCTAAATAACTAGCATCTGACCAACGTAAAACTTGTACTGCTAAAGAGTTCTTCCCTTCTATCAGGTACTTAGAAATATTAAATTCTGCAGGTGTTTTACTGCCTTCACTGTAACCGACCATTTGTCCGTTTATATAAACATACATGGCACCACTTACGCCGCCGAAATGAAGATATACGTCTTTACCATCCCAATTTTTTGGAGTTTCAAAATCGCGTTTATAACTACCAACAGAATTAATATCATGGGGTATAAATGGAGGATTCTTTGGATAAGGATACACAACATTCGTATAAATAGGAATACCATGACCTTGCAATTCCCAGTTAGATGGTACAGCGATTTTATCCCAACCTGATGTGTCAAAATCGGTATTAAAAAAAGTAGTTGGTCTTTCTGGAACACTTGCTACATACTTAAAATCCCATTCACCATTTAATGATTGATAAAACGAGGAGTTTTCCCAACTTTCATTCTCCAATGCCATTTTTGCATTTTCATAACGATAAAGGGCCGCTGTTGGATCTTCTCTGTTAATCTGGAATATTTCAGGATTCTCCCACTCCGGATTTTCCCATTTCGGTGCTTGTGCCTGAGCAAATAGTACTGTGAATACTAAAAGACTTAGGATACTACTCTTAATTCCGTTTTTCATTTTCGTTTAATTCTATTTTTTGCTTTGAATCGCCCTATTAAATAACATCTCAATCGGTTTAATGATGATATAGCAATTATAAGCCATGTTTTATTATGCATTTATAATTAGAGCAATAATAAATACCGAATATTACCCATTATTACATCCATGCAAAATACAATTAAACTTATGAATGCAAGAAGGTGCTATAAAATATTCAAGCCAATTTATCTTTCTAATAATCCATGTTCTATAAGCGGAATTTGAAAGAGCTCTGTTTCTGCTTTAGTATGCTCCTTTTTAAATATGGCAGCTGCCTTTTCTAATATTTCAGGATGCTGGCTAGCGATATTTACTTGTTCGGTAGGGTCGTCTTTTAGATTATATAATTCTAAGGTTGGCTCTTTATCATCTTTTAAATGTTGGCGTATTACCTTCCAATCACCCATTCTAATGGCTACTTGGCCTCCATATTCAGGAAATTCCCAATACATGAATTCGTGTTGAGCCTGATTTTCTTCTCCCAGAAGAGTTGGTAAAAAACTGATACCATCGGTTTTCTCAGTTAATGGCACCTCAACCATGTCGGAAAAAGTGGCCAACATATCATAATGTGCCGATGGTAGGTCGCTCGTAGTACCTGTCTTTATCTTATTTGGCCAAGTAAAGAATGTAGGTACACGAATGCCGCCTTCATACACAAAGCCTTTTCCTTTACCATATTTTCCATCAAATGGTTTAGCACTATCAAAGAATTCGGGGTCGGCACCGCCAGCGTAACTAGGCCCGTTATCTGATGTAAAAACAATTAGGGTATTATCATAAATACCTTCCTCTTTTAATTGCTTCACCAATTTACCTACATTCTCATCAAAATAGGAAACCATGGCGGCATAGGCAGCATGCGGATTCTGATGCGAAAAATAACCATTGCCTTCACCTGATAAATAGGGCTCTTCTGGTCCGAATTTTTCAATATAATAATCTACCCAGCGCTGCGGTGCTTGCAATGCCACATGCGGAATAGGAGTTGCCCAATACAAGAAAAACGGATTGTCCTTATTCTCTGTCACAAAACCGGTCAGCTCTTTAAACATTAAATCTGGCGCATAATCTGTTAATGTGTAATCTTTGTAGCTCTCAGGGTTCTTAGGGTCTGCACCTTTAGTAAATGGCGTGCTTGGGGCAATGGTGTCATTGGCTAAATGCACTCTGTTTCTGTTTTTATACAAGTGCAACGGATAATAGGTATGTGCTTGTCTTTGACAATTAAAGCCGTAGAAAAAATCAAACCCCATTTCATTGGGTATGGAATGGGTATGTGGTGCGCCTAAGCCCCATTTACCAACCAAGCCAGTCGTATAACCATCATCTTTCAAGTAGTTGGCAATTGTTTTGGTACCTTTTGGAACAGGACGCTGACCTTCTAAGGTAGAATCTTTAGCCATTGCTTTATAATTCCAAACATCACCACGGTCGTTCCACTCATCATTACCACGAATAAAAGCGTTGCCAGAATGTTTTCCTGTTAAAAACATATATCGTGCTGGTGCACATACAGGTGCACTAGAATAATGCTGAGTAAAAATCATT
>CAXBIJ010000176.1:0-7707 GCA_963975675.1 uncultured Maribacter sp.
CAAACCGATACCCATAGTAGACCAAGCAACATATAAAATGCTTTCATAAGCATCGCTCCAAGGTGCATGGCCAGAAATATACCAACGCAAAGCTAAACCGGCTGTATGCCATAAAAAGAACATAATTATAGTTCCTTTAAAGAAATAAATGGCCACTCGCCATATAGAGCGATCTTTAAATATTTGAAATATAAGTGTAAAAAACATTAATAAGCCTACCACCGCGTAGTACTTATACAACCTATTAAAAATGTTTAATCGATTATAAATTACCTCTGTATTCACTTTGTTCTTTGATGGTAATACCTCACTACCATGATTCAACTGGTTTTGTTGAAACGCTGCTAAAAGTTTATCTGCTTGTTCATAATCACCAGTCTCTTGTGCTTTACCCAAAGTCATTAGATAATAAGGCATGGCATTTTTTACGAAATTAGCGTAAAGAGAATCTCTAATCTCGTACTGCCCTCCCCTATATTCTATGGCAGAAATCCACTTGTTATTTTCATCATCTAATAATGGGAAAATTTTAACGATATCTTGACCCAATGCTTGGTTCAACAAGCTCAATCGAATGTTTGCATCTTTAAAATCTTGTTGAAATTTATTCGGATTGGTTGTAGACGTTGCCTCAACTAAGTAGGGCTCTAATTTATACTGCCCTTTATCATCGAAGAAATCTGTTGCTTTCACATATTTTTGTCCAGATGGAATTCCTATTATTTTCCTGATGCTATCGTTCTGAGCTTTTTTATCCAAAGCGATAAACTCTGTATTATACCACACAGCAGGGTTCATCATCATGGACAGTAATATCTGGTCAGAATTATAACCTAAATAGGTGTCCTTAAGACTTAATTTACGAAGTAGTTCTGAGGAAAAGGTGTTAATAGGCTTCATTCGCCCACCATCATCTTGTATTACTAATTTTCCAAATTTATCAGCATGCTCTTTACCTACCATGCTTACTTTCAGTAAAGAATCGATTTGCATTTTGCTAGGTGTCGGCTGATGACCATGACCGTCATCAACAGAATGTTGTTCTTGTGCATATGAGGAAAAAGAGAACGCCATTAAAAGTGCGATAGCGCCAAACATTTTTTTCTTCTTCACTTTTATCTTATCTAAAGAATCAGCTAAATCTCTAAAACGTGTTTTACCAAAAAACATAATTCCCATTAAACCGATATATAAGAGAAAATAACCTATGTACGTAATCCAAGTACCCCAAAAATCATGATTTACCGATAACGTTGTTCCTTTTTCATCAGGATCAAAACCTGATTGAAAGAAACGATACCCTTCATGGTCTAATACATGATTCATGAAAATATCATAATCGAACGGGCGTTCATCTTCTATTGTTACTCTACTCATGAAAGAAGCATAGCCTTTTTCTGTGCCAGGATATTTTTCAGCAATAAAATCATTCAATTTAATTCCGAAAGGCAATTCATAGACCTTTGAACCATAACGAACGGAAAAATCTAGCCCTCCAACTTTTATTTTCTCACTAAAATCTGACGGTCCCTTGCCTCCTAAGATTTTCACTTGTTTAGTTTCACCATTTGCCGAAACATCAAGTATCATTGCATCTTGGTCAAATTTGGTTTTCTCAGCGTCAGAAATTTTGACGATACCATATGAACCGCGAGTTAGTGAATCTGGCATTACAAATTGCATACCAGCAGTATTATAGAGCGAGCGTAATTGTAGAGGCTGTAAACTATCTTTGACCAAAGTACCTTGAAATTGGTCTGCCATTCTCATAAAACTACCTTCGAACGGAGCAAAAATCTGATAAATTGAATCGGTAGTTTTTATATTAATGGCACCTTCTGTATTATTATTCAAAGCAAATAACACATTATGTATGCTTGCTACTTTACCATCTTCTAGATAATGTTCATGACGTTGACCATCACCAGCTTCTACAATTTTTAGGTAGTTCTTACCTTCTGGGTCTGGCAAAAGACCTTCTTTAGCGCCAGAGATTAAATCAATATAAGAAACTGTAAAATCTTCCCCATTAAAGTCTTCCTTCCAAGGTAAATTCGATTTTATGGCTTCAGGGGTAACAATCAAATTATCTTCTAATACCTTTCTACGTGGTTCTCCATCAATATCACCATCAACATATACCGTTAAAAAGGTTTTATCGGAATAAAACACCTTTTCTGTTTTTCCTTCACGAATGGGCATCATCCCTTCAAAACTTATATATCGGGTTACAAAGGCACCAATAATAATTAGCACCCAAGAAAGGTGAAGAACAAGAACTGGCCATTTTTCTAATCGCAACAAACGATATCTAGAAATGTTTCCAAGAAAATTAATCATAAAGAATACCATTATGACTTCAAACCATAAGGCATTATAAATCCAAATACGTGCGGTTTCTGTACTGTACCAACTTTCTATGAAAGTTCCGAATGCCATTGCAGTTGCAAAAACAATAAACAGAATAGACATTAAACGAGTAGAAAAGAATATTTTTTTGAACATTTCCGTCATTGAAGCAAGGCGTTGATTTTCAAGATGCAAAAATAAGGTCTTTTCATCATTTACGTGTGTCTTTTGTCGCTTTAAAACAACATAGAGACTGTTAATATTAATATAACACCACTACAATAAACTTTGTATTTTTGTGGCATGATATCGGTAGTAATAGTAGGAACAGGTAATGTAGCCCAAAATCTTTTTCAGGCTTTTGATAAAGAAGCCGATGTAGAGATAAAACAGGTACTAGGTAGAAATAAAAATCACTTAGCATTTGCCAAGGATAAAGTATCCATTAATACCGATTTTAATCAGATACCGTCAGCAGACTTTTATATTTTAGCAGTATCAGATGATTCCATCGGTTTAGTAGCTGAAAAATTTAAAGATAGCAAGGGGTTAATTGTCCATACTTCAGGTGCAACATCTTTAGCGGTGTTAAATGATTGTAAACGAGCTGGAATTTTTTATCCTTTACAGACATTCACAACGGGTAAAATCATTTCATTTGATGATATTCCTATATGTATTGAAGCGAAATCTAAAAAGGATCTTGAACTTTTACGGAATTTAGGAAAAACGCTAAGCAACACAGTCATTGAGGTAAATTCTGAACAACGAAAAATTTTACATGTAGCAGCAGTATTTGTAAACAATTTCACAAACTACATGTATACTATTGGTGCCGATATTTGCGCAGAAAACAATGTCGATTTTAAACTATTACTACCGTTAATAAAAGAAACTGCTGCTAAACTTGATGATTTAACTCCGTACCAATCACAGACAGGTCCGGCAAAACGTGGTGACCAAAGAACATTACATCAGCATTTACAATTAATTAAAAACACACATCAAAGGGAACTTTACACCCTATTAAGCAACGCAATTAAAGAGCAACATGGAAAAGAGTTATAAAGAGTATTTAAAAGACATTACAACATTCGTTTTTGATGTTGATGGGGTTTTTACAGATGGAAGTCTTTTAATTACAACCGATGGTGAAATGCTTCGTAAAATGAGTGTCAAAGATGGTTACGCATTAAAAGTTGCGCTTAATAAAGGATATAATGTATGCATAATTACTGGGGGCACAAATGAAGGAGTACGTAGTAGATTAAAGGCTCTTGGTGTAACAGATATTTATATGGGTGCCCACCATAAAATAGATGCTTTAGAGGAATATATGGACATCTACCATATAGAGGCTGAAAACATTTTATATATGGGCGATGACATACCAGATATTCCACCAATGAAATTAGTGGCTTTGGCTACGTGTCCTCAAAACGCGGTAGCTGAAGTAAAAAGTATAAGTAATTACATATCACATATTAATGGCGGTCATGGTTGTGTTCGTGATGTTATTGAACAAGTTTTAAAAGTTAAAGGTGATTGGATGAGTCACTTTAGCGCTGCAAACGACTAATTATGCTCAAAGAAAATCTGAAAGACTACACCTTAATTTTAGCTTCTGGGTCACCAAGAAGACATCAATTCTTTAAGGAAATGGAATTAGAGTTTGAGGTTCGTTTAAAACCGGTAGAAGAAATTTATCCATTCAATTTAAAAGCTGCTGAGATATCAGATTATTTGGCTAAATTAAAGGCAGAAGTTTTCAAAAACGACCTTGTAGAGAACGATATTCTGATAACTTCAGACACTGTTGTATGGCATAATAATGAGTCATTGGCAAAAGCTGAAGATGAAATTGCAGCTGATGTAATGCTTAAAAAATTATCTGGAGATTGGCATCAGGTAATTACTTCTGTTTGTTTTACTACAATCGAACGACAAATTGTATTAAACTCAATAACTGAAGTTAAATTCAAGAATTTAACGCACGAAGAAATTCGGTTTTATATTGAAAAATTTGCGCCTTTTGATAAAGCAGGTGCTTACGGAATTCAAGAGTGGATTGGATTAATCGGCATCGAAGAGATAAAAGGCTCTTATACTAATGTTGTTGGACTACCAACCCAATTAGTATATGAGACATTAACTAAGATAATAGCGTAAAAGACTCTAACACCAAAAACATTACGATTATGAAAAATCTGAAACTTCATTCAAGCCTATGCTTGATTTTCGGAATAGTATTGATACTAACCTCATGCAAAGAAAAATCTTTAGACAATAGTGAAACATTGGCCATAGATACTGTGGAAAAAGAAGCTCAAGCACCTAAAAGACAGCTGAATCAAGAATTCAAAGATTATTGGTACAATGGCACAGCAGAAATCACATCCTACTCATTAGAACAAGCTAGATATGGCGAAATAAGAGAAGGAAATGCTGTAATGATATTTGTTACCGAACCATTTTTACCTGGCCTACAGGTAAAAGCAGATACTAAGGATAGTAGTAATATTCCCGTACTTAAACTTAATGCTACTAAAAATTATATCACAGGAATTTACCCTTATTCGATTATGACGAGTAGTTTTTATCCCGTATATGATAATCAACACGCGCTAAAAGTATCCTTTTCTTCTCAAGAATGGTGTGGTCATGTTTATGCCCAATTGAACAACAGGAATGATTTTGAAATTATGTCACACTCTTATTTTGGTTCTGAAGCAGACCAAGATTACCATTTAAGTAAAGCTAATCTTGAAAATGAAATTTGGAATAAAATTAGAATCAATCCTGCAGATTTACCTATTGGCGAATTGACAATGATTCCTTCTTTAGAGTTTATTAGGCTATCACATAAAGAGCTTAAAGCGTACAAAGCAATAACTAACTTAACGGAAGCTGATGGTTTAAACACCTATGAAATTAACTATCCGGATTTAGAACGTAACCTAAAAATTAATTTTCGAAGTGAATTTCCTTACACGATTGAAAGTTGGGTAGATACTTATAAAGATGGTTTTGGAGAAAAAGCAAAAACATTATCTTCAAAAGCAACAATAATTAACAGGATTACAACACCCTATTGGCAACAAAACTCGAATAAGGATTTATCTTTGCGCGACAGTTTAGGATTATAATTTTATGAAAAACTTTATTGCCAATCATCACAATGAGCTCATCTATAGCCTTATTGTTCTTATCATTATTCTTATTTTAAAATTTCTTTTTACTGCAGCAGTAAGAAAGGTGAGTAAAATAAGTGAATTCAATCCCGTTCGCACCAACTTAATTATCAAATTCATTAATATTGCGCTTACCATTATTGCAGGAGGTGCACTTACTTTAGTTTGGAGTGTAAACTATAAAGAATTAGGGGTAATGCTATCCTCAGTCTTTGCGGTTATAGGCGTTGCCCTTTTTGCACAATGGTCTATTTTAAGCAATATTACTGCCGGTGTTATTATTTTCTTTTCATTTCCATTTAAAATAGGGAACACCATTCGTATTTTAGACAAAGAACTTGTCGATCCTAATAACTCAGACCTAGATACTTTCGTAATTGAAGACATTAGAGCTTTTCATCTTCATTTAAGAAGAAATAATGGTGAGATTCTTACCTATCCAAATAATTTGGTACTGCAAAAAGGTGTTATTTTAATCTCAACCTATCAACAAGGTGAATTTTTAAATACCGAGGAAGACGAAGAACCAACGATGTAATTTTGTTAAAGAAGTCGTAAAAAATCGCCGTTAGATACTAATCTTATTATATTTGGATGTACTACCTAAACCATCCAAAAATGCGCCAAGTATTAGGGTTAATTACCTGTTGTCTATTTGTATTCAATTCTCTTACTTCCCAGGCACCGAAAAATAGTTCACCCGCAGATATCTACCATTCCATTGAAAAATTAAACTTTTTAGGTTCTGCATTATATATTGCTGCTCACCCAGATGATGAGAATACTCGGTTAATTTCTTTTTTATCAAATAATAGCAAGGCAAGAACAGGGTATCTGTCATTAACAAGAGGTGATGGAGGTCAAAATTTAATTGGACCAGAATTACGTGAGCTTTTAGGTGTTTTAAGAACTCAAGAATTACTTGCCGCTAGACGTGTAGATGGTGGCGAACAATTTTTTACTCGAGCAAACGATTTTGGATATTCTAAACACCCAAATGAAACTCTAGAAATCTGGAATAAAGAAGCCATTTTAGGAGATGTGGTAAAAGCAATTCGAAAATTCAAACCAGATATAATTATCAATAGATTTGACCATAGAACGGCCGGCAGCACGCATGGTCATCACACATCTTCAGCTATGTTGAGCTTTGAAGCATTTGACCTCGCTAATAATGCAAATGCATATCCAAATCAATTAAAAACTACTAGTACATGGCAGCCAAAACGTTTGTTTTTCAATACTTCATGGTGGTTTTATGGTAGTGAAGAGAATTTTGAAAAGGCCGACAAATCTAATATGTTGAATATGGATATTGGTGTTTACTACCCTATGTTAGGTATGTCGAATAATGAAATTGCTTCAAAAGCGAGTAGTCAACATTTATGCCAAGGTTTTGGAAGATTAAGTTCAAGAGGCTCGGAAAATGAATATATTGAATTATTAAAAGGTGATTTACCAAAGGACAAAAACAATATTTTCGATGGAATAGACACTAGTTGGTCTCGAATTGAAGGCGGCAAGGCTATTGGCGAAATTCTATATGGTGTGCAGAACAATTGTAATTTTAAAAATCCATCGACTCACTTACCCGCATTACTAAAAGCTTACCAATTATTACAAAAAACCACAGATGACCATTGGAAAGAGCTTAAAACAGAAGAATTAACGAATGTTATAACAGCCATTTCTGGTTTGTACTTAGAAGCTTTTACAGAAAAACCATATGCAAACCCGGCTGAATCTATTGATGTTCAAATACAAGCTTTAAATCGAAGCACCGTAAATGTCAAAATAAAATCTGTTTTCATTAATAACCAAGACATAAATATTAATGATATTGCTTTAAAAAATAATGAGTCTTATAAAAAAACAGTACTACTAAATATACCTTCATCTACTGACTTTACGAGTCCATATTGGCTAATGGAGAAAGGAACACTTGGCACATATACCGTAAATAATAGTGACTTAATTGGAATGCCAGAAACACCTAGGGCTTTTGAAACAACATTTAATTTAGATTATAATGGTATTATTATACCTGTAAACAAAGCTGTTATTTATAAATATGCCAAACCCGAAAAAGGAGAAATATATCAACCTTTTGAAATAATACCTGAGGCTACTGCTAGTTTTGCTGATAAAGTTTTAATTTTTGCGGACG
>CAXBIJ010000177.1:0-7688 GCA_963975675.1 uncultured Maribacter sp.
AGGAAAGTCTGGTCCAGAATATTAATATCCTTGACCAAGAAAGGTGGTGGGTAATCTTTAAAAGAATTGAAATCTGTTTGAGGTTCAAAAAACAGATTTAAATAAGTGTGTATAATTGCGGCAACAAGTATCTGTTGGCTTTTTTCTATCTTGTCAAAGGACGTTTTTAAAGTTTCCTGCCCTTTAATAGTAATTTGCTCATCACTACAACAATCTTTCTTCGTAATGTTACATTCTGACGAAGATGATTTTTGTTGAACTTCCATTCCGCAAGTTTCAACGTGCCCCAATAGGGAAGAATCAACTAAAATATCCCCACAATAATGACTTTCGACTGTGAAAGACACTGTTGACATTAGCACCAAAAGTGCCATGCAAAAGGATGATATTTTATAAAAAACTTTTTTCATTACTCCTACAAAGTTATGAAAAAATAAATAGAGTTGATTTATTTAACAAATAGTTTAGACTACAATGATGGACTAATTTAAGGGTTATTTATAGCTATATCTATTATGTTAGTATAAAACATTGAGAACAATTAAGTTATAAAATATTATTAAGAATTATTCTAAATAAGTTGGAATTGAAATATCTGGATACTACATTTGCTCTCTATTTATAATCTTTCTAAATAAATTTCTAAATGAAAACCCTATCCTTCACAGCAATCACCTTACTATATTACATCACGGGATTGGCACAGACCAACCCACAACAAAAAGATTCAATTATGCATCAAACCGAACTACTTAAAGAAGTCGTCGTTACGGGAAATGTATTATTGGGAAGCAAATTTGAGGCACAAAACAAAACGGGCTCTGCAACTTATATCTCAAAAGAAGACTTAAAAAAGTTCTCTTACACCAACATCAATAGAATTTTGCAGACCGTTCCAGGCATCAACATCTACGAAGAGGATGGATTTGGATTACGCCCAAATATTAGTTTACGGGGTACTTCGCCTGAGCGTAGCGCTAAGATTAATTTAATGGAAGATGGTGTTTTGATTGCGCCTGCCCCATACAGTGCGCCAGCTGCCTACTATTTTCCTACTATTGGCAGAATGGAAGCAATAGAGGTGTTAAAAGGAAGCAGCCAAATACAGTACGGACCAAATACCACAGGTGGTGCCATCAATTTAATATCCTCTAGTATACCGGAAAAATTTTCTGGAAAAGCTTCGATTGCCGCCGGGAACTATGGTTCAAGAAACACCCAATTGGTTTTAGGTAATAGTTTCAAGAACTTCGGTTTTGTAACCGATTATTTCAACTACAGTTCTGATGGTTTTAAAGATTTAGACGGTGGTGGCAACACGGGTTTTGACAAGACAGATTATATGGCCAAATTTAGAGTTAATACAGATTTGGATGCCAAAATCTATCAGTCGCTATTGTTTAAAATCCAATATTCAGAAGAAGAGGCCAACGAGACCTATTTGGGACTTACAGATGCAGATTTTGAGGAAAGTCCTTTTAGAAGATACAGAGCTTCTTCAGAGGATGTGATGAACGCCAAACACCAACAGTACCAGCTTACCCATTTTATCCGTTTGTCACCATCCCTTGATATAAGGACAACAGGATATCTCAATAGATTTAAACGAAATTGGTATAAATTGGATGACGTGAATTTGGGCGAACGCGTAAGTATTAACAACATTTTGTCATCACAAGAAAATTTTCCTTCAGAATATCAAACCCTCATGGGTAATGAGGACACCCAAATAGATGCATTAGGTATAAAGGCCAACAATAGGATTTATACCTCAAACGGAATTCAATCCATTGCTACACTAAAATGGGGTAACCAATGGGTACAGCGATTAGAAGCGGGCATACGTTACCACGAAGATGACGAGGATAGGTTTCAATGGGTGGATAGATATGCGTTTGAAAACCAAGAATTAATACAGACTACAGTTGGTGAAAAAGGAACAGATGCCAACCGTATAAGCAGTGCCCAAGCACTGGCAGCACATTTACTATACACGGTAAAAATTGAAAATTTGACTTTGACCCCAGGGTTGCGCTATGAAAACATAACATTAACTAGAATGGATTATGGTACTGATGACCCTTTACGAACAGGTCAAAATCTATCGATTAGAGAAAACGAAGTGGATGTCTGGATTCCTGGAATAGGAGCTAATTATAGGTTCAGTAACAATATATCAATATTCGGTGGTGTGCATAAAGGTTTTTCGCCGCCAAGCAATACGCCGGGGCAAAATCCTGAAGAAAGCATTAATTATGAATTGGGTTCCCGATTTAGCTTTAAAGGTTTCACTGGCGAAGTTGTAGGCTTTTACAATGACTACCAAAACTTACTTGGAAGTGATTTGGCTGCCACTGGCGGTACAGGAAGCCTTGATCAGTTTAACGCAGGCGAAGTTCGTGTAAGCGGTATTGAGTTTCTACTCAATTACAACCTGCTGTACAAACAAGGCAGTAGATTTAAGCTACCCATATCCATCTCTTACACACTTACTGATACCGAATTTTTAACCAGTTTTGACAGTAATGAGGATATTTACGGTATAGTCACCGTAGGTGACGAGATACCCTATATTGCAAAAAATCAATTAAACGCATCATTAGGGTTACAGCATAGTAAGTTTGATGTAAACCTGAATTCAAGATATGTTAGTGCATTAAGGACGAAAGCAGGTTCTGGGGTCATTCCAGAAAAATATAAAGTCGATTCAAACTTTATAATGGATTTATCTGCTCGTTATTTTTTGAATACACAAATTACGCTATCCTCAAATATTATAAACTTATTCAATTCTGTTTACGCCGTGTCCCGGGTTCCTGCAGGTTTAAGACCTGGACACCCATTTGGAGTAAACTTTTCTTTGGCTTTTGAATTTTAGGAAAAAAATAAGCCCCGGAGCAAGCTCACGGGGCATTATTATATTTTCAAAACAATCTCATTTGACCATCCTTATGTAAGACTTCAAACTTCTTTTCCTTTCCTTGGTTCTTCAAATACCCCGTAATAGTCTTTTCAATACCATAGCGACTGACTGAGTTGATATAAAATCTACAGCCCAAAAAGGACCTCCCCATAATGCCCTTTTTTTACTTCGGGGAGATGAAAGAATATATCACGGGCAGTAATGCTCTTTACGGCCTTGCTATTTTTGTCGGACTGTACTTAGGAAAACTTGGTATCAAAAAAATGAAAATGATTCTTGTCCGAACCTATATCGCCAAAAAATGAATTTCATACCTGTACTGAATATCTAGACATGTCTGAAACAGAATACTTTTTAACTTTAGTCCCAAGTGCCGATTAATGGTATTTGGTAAAACCAAATGATAGAGTAACAACAAAACGTTGTGGCTCTTATGTATATAAGTGCTTGATCTCACACTCAAGGTTACTGCTTTTTTAGGTGGTAGCAATCCTCGGGGTATTTTACACCTTTAGAATAAAGCAAATGCTTAAATATGATATTCATCATATTTTGGTTGAATCATAAAAATTAAATTTGTGTAATTGAATTTTTATTTTATTTACCTAAAACACTAATATTAACTAATACTATGTTTATTGTTAAACAATTATTATTGATCTTATAACGTGAAATCTTTTTTTACCAAAATATTGTCCCTTGTTTTAGCGGTTTCAATACTGCTCTCGACATCTTCATTTACAGTGGATATGCATTTTTGTTGCAATAAATTGGTTGATATGTCTATTATAGGCAAAGCTAAAGTTTGTAAAGATAAGGTTCAGAAAAAAGATTCCACCACCAAGCAATGTTCTTCAATCCAAGAAAAGGATTGTTGTAGTAATCAAACCCTTATCAAAAAAGGAGATGATACTATAAAAAAAGATAAAAATGAGTTTCAATCCGAAACCATAATCTTCTTTAATTTATTTTTTTACGCTTACATAAATCTTTTTGAAGGATTAGATAAAAATGTTGTCCCATTTAAACATTATAGGCCACCCTTACTTTCCAAAGACATACAGATTCTCTATGAGACCTTTTTAATTTGATTTTTCACATCGCAGATTAAATTTAATCTGCACTACCACTATAGCCACAATTTCACTTCTGGCTAACATTTGTTGTACCCTATAATTATTAGCACCACATTTTACTAACAATGTTAGGCATACAACTTTCAAATCATTGACTTAAAATTCAATTACAATATCAAATACCATGAGAAAACCAAAAGAATTTTGGATTAAAAATATGGTCTGTAATCGCTGCTTAAAAGTAATTAAACAGGAACTACAAGAACTAGGAGTAACTATACTTTCTTTAGAATTAGGAAGGTTATTGGTTGACGCACCAAAAAAAACCAATAATGAAATTGTATTTGCTGTAACATCTGTGCTTCATACCAATGATTTTGAAATCGTACAGACCGAAGAAGAAATGCTTACCGAAAGAATCAAAATAATTTTGATTGAAGAATTGCATGAACTGCCTCTACATATTAAAATAAAAATTTCTGAACTTTTAGCATCAACACTTCATCGTGACTACAAAGTATTGAGCAAATTGTTTTCCGCCAATGAAAAAACCACTATTGAAAAATACTTTATCAAACTAAAAATTGAAAAAGTCAAAGAACTTGTTCAGCTTAAACAACATTCCTTTTCTGACATAGGCTACTTATTAGATTATAGTAGTGTTAACCACTTATCCAGACAATTTAAAGAAGTAGCAGGCATAAGTATGACAGATTATAAAAATACAGAAAGCTGGAAACGGAATTTCTATGACGAAATTATATAAATAAGAACGAAAATTATGCAGATGAAAAGTCTGAAAGGCAATTAAATTTAATAATCCTAAATATCAATAATATGAAAACAAAAAAAATCATAATCAGTTTAACAATCACAGGTGTTTTATATGCCTTATTAGTGAGTTTTATTTCTACTCCAGAAAGAAATAATTACGAACCTATTCAACAAAAACCATGGGTAGCCCCTGCAAGTGCAGACAAAATAGTTAATCCAATAAAAGGAGATGCCAATGCAGCGGTTTCGGGCAAAAAACTTTACAAGGTTATGTGTTTTGTATGTCACGGACCCAAAGGGAAAGGAGATGGTATGGGAGGTTCAGGTTTAACGCCTAAACCTACAGATTTAACCAGTGAGGCAGTTCAGTCTCAATCTGATGGTGCTATTTTTTGGAAAATCGCAGAAGGGAGATCTCCTATGGCTTCTTACAAATCATCAATCCCAGAAAAAAAACGTTGGGAAATTATTAACTATATAAGAACACTTAAATAATGAAAAAACTAATTGTATTAATACTGATAGTTGCATTTGGTCATATCACATATGGGCAAACGTACAATAACTTTGAGACTGACAGTACTAAAACTTCTGAACCATTTAAACCTAGTAAGACACAGTTTATGATTAGAGGTTATGGACACACGGGATTAAACACCCTCAGTAGTGAAGAGGAAACTGAATCATCTTTTGTAGGGTCTGCATTTGCACCTATTTTCTTATTCAAACATTCTGACAGACTTATGTTTGAAGCTGAACTTGAGTTTGTACTTGAAAACAACGAGCTAGAAGTAGGCTTGGAATATGCAGATGTTATGTATGTTTTAAACAAAAACATGACGGTTCGTGCTGGAAAATTTCTTCTTCCCTTTGGAACATTTATGGAACGGTTACATCCTGCTTGGATCAACAGACTTCCTACAAGACCTCTGGGTTTTGGTCATGATGGTATTGCACCGTCATCAGGGATCGGTGTAGAACTTCGAGGTGCTTTTGAGCTTGGAGGGCCAAAACTGAATTATTCTGTTTATTCAACAAATGGCCCAAGACTAAAGGACGGTAGTGAAGAACCAGAAGAAGCAGGTATGCTTATGTTTCAAAACTTTGAAGACAATAATAATAGCAAGGCTTTTGGTGGACGAATTGGGTTATTGCCTTTTGCAGATTCTTCAACTGAAATAGGTTTTTCTACATATTCAACAAGTAAAGTTGGTGCTAGTGATTCCGAATACGAAAATGTTGGAGCATTCTTATATGCAGTTGATTTTGCATTTATAAAGCAAATACCTGCGATTAAAGGATTTATTGATATTAAAGCACAATACAATAATTCTGATATAGATGATGCCATTTATACCGAAGTTCATGAAGATGGAGATGAAGAGGAATATACCTTCGATAATAAAAGCAACTCGTTTTACGCACAGCTAAGCTATCGACCAACAATGGCTAGCAGTGATTTTCTAAAAAAATTAGAATTAGTTGGAAGGTATTCAAATCTCAATACACCAGAAGGTGCAGAATGGGAAGAACAGTCAGATCAATATGCCTTTGGCTTAAACTATTGGCTTACCTGGAGATCAGTGATAAAAGTTGCATACCAGACAACAGATAGTGTTGGTGGTCATGACGGAGGTGGTAAAACTGATGGTTTCTTTGTGCACTGGGCAATTGGATTCTAAATAAATATTTAAATACAGAAATTATGAAAACAATACACAAAATATTTTTAATCAGTTTAACACTACTTGTAACAGTAGCAACAATAGTAAGCTGTTCTTCCACAAAGGATAAATATACAGCTGTTACAGATGTAGAAGAGGAATTCAAAATTGAAAAATCTGGCGCACAATTATGGGGAGAAACCTGTAATAGGTGCCATTTAGCACCTTCGCCTGCTGATTACAATGACACCGATTGGGAGACCATAAGTTTACATATGCGAATAAGAGCAAATTTAACAGAAAAGGAAATCACAAAGGTTGAAGCCTTTTTGAAATCTGCCAATTAATAGCGGATGCACATTCTCTTTAATCCTAAACACTTAATAGTCTTATTGAGAATGTGCTAATTAAAATGAAAATTATCAAAAATGAAAATTATGAAAACACTAGTAATTATTTTATCTGCAATTGGGCTTTTAAGCTTAAACAGTTGCAACCAGAAAACAGATCCTACTGCAATGCTCGAAAACTCAGAAACTAGAACGGAGCTTTTTGATGCAATTACAAGTAACCAAGATTACATGACCGAATTTATGGGCAACATGCAAGGAAATAATCACGCCATGCAAATGATGCAGGGCAATAAAAAAATGATGGGTACTATGATGAAAGGCCAGGGTATGCAGATGATGATGAAAGATAGCATGATGAAGAAAAACATGATGCAATCCATGATGAAAGACGGAAAGATGATGGGTAATATGATGCAAATGATGTATGAGAAGGGAATGATGAGCGAAGATTGTATGGAATCTTGTAAGAATATGATGGCCGAGGAAGGATTGGACATCATTGAACAAGGTGAAATGGAGTTGAGCAAGAGCCAAAGTCATGGTGATCATCATTAAGGTATATAACAATTAAAAAAAGAAATCATGAAAGGTCATTGGATATGGATGGTTATAGGCTGTGGGCTGCCACTATTATTAATCTTTTTAGCACCCTCATTTGGAATAGGAAGTGGTTCATCCCTCTTTATTTTCATCCTTTTTATGTTTGGAATTCACCTTTTTATGCCCCACGGGTCACACAGAAACGGTGGGCATAATCACGCTGACCGAAATAATAAGGGCCACGATTATAATCAAAAAGAACAAACGGAGAAAGCTAAAGCAAAACACGAAGGACATCAACATCACTAAAAATTAAAGTAAATGAAACACAAATATCAAATTAACGGAATCAGTTGTG
>CAXBIJ010000178.1:0-7686 GCA_963975675.1 uncultured Maribacter sp.
TGTTGTTGAAGTTCATTTTGACGAATTTGTAACCGTAAGACATCTACAGCAGAAGCTTTACCTGTTTCTACAGATGTCAATGCCAATCTTTCATACGTTTTCAAAAGCTGTATATTTTCGAATAGTATGTTTTGCTGTGCCTTTATTTCATACAAATTGTAATAGGATTGAGAAACAGACAGTGCCAATTTTCTTTTAGCAATTGTGACTTCTACATACTCTGTCTCTGCCATTGAGATTGCATAATTCTCTCGAGCGGTTATAGTGCCAAACCAAGGAAGCATTTGTTTTATACCAAATCTAGCACGTTGCGCTCCCACACGAGTTTCAGGTTCACTTATATAGTAGCCAGCGGTTACTTCTGTATTAGGCAACCAATTTGCTTCTTGCACTTTTTCTTCTGCGATGTTATATCGAATATCAAAGGCTTGAATCTCTGGATTGTTTATTACGGCTTCGTCAATATACGTTTGTAATTCCTGACCTCGAACGCCTATTGAAAACAATCCAATCAATAAGACTAATGTGGCATTCAGGCCTACTTTTGTATTTCTACTTTGCCTAGTACAGACTTTATAGGAAACAAACAAAAGACTCTTTTTAATTATATTATTTTTCATTTGCTTGCTCTTTTAAGTTGGTATTCTTTTTTCCAGCTAAATAATACGGGTACTAAAAAGTACGATGTTATATCAATGATCATACCTCCGAAAATTGGTATCGCCATAGGTATCATGATATCACTTCCTTTTCCTGTAGATGTTAACACTGGTAAAAGTGCCAATATGGTCGTTACCGTTGTCATTAGACATGGGCGTATTCTTTTGCCAGCAGCTTCTAATGTTGCGTGTCGAATTCCCTTCATATCATTAGGGTTCTCTCTATCAAAAGTCTGGGTTAAATACGTTGCCATTACTACACCATCATCTGTTGCAATACCAAATAGGGCTATAAAACCAACCCAGACGGCTACACTTAAATTAATGGTCTTCATATTAAAAAGTGTTCGAAGGTTCTCGCCAAATAAATTGAAATTGAAGAACCAGTCTTGCCCATATAACCATATCATAATGAATCCGCCCGCGAAAGCAACAGCTATACCTGTAAATACCATCAGCGAAGTAGAAACAGATTTAAACTGAAAGTATAGAATCAAAAAGATGACTATCAATGCCATGGGTACCACAATAGCCAGTGTTTTTTCTGCACGTAGTTGATTCTCATATGTTCCGGTAAAGCGATAACTAATGCCTTCGGGAACGAGTAAATCGCCACTATCTATTTTTTGCTCAATTAATGATTGCGCATTTTCCACAACATTTACTTCTGCAAAACCATCGAGTTTGTCAAATAAAACATAGCCAATTAAAAAAGTATCCTCACTTTTTATGACTTGTGGTCCTTGTTCGTATCGTATAGTAACTAAATCTCCAAGTGGTACTTGGCTTCCATTTTGCACAGGCACATAGATATTGCGTAGATCTTCAGGATTTGCTCTTAGTTCTCTAGGGTAACGCACTCGAACTCCATATCGTTCTCGACCTTCTACGGTTTGTGTAAGAGGCATGCCACCAACTGCAACTTGAAGTACTTCTTGCACATCCATAATTGAAATTCCATAACGTGCTAATTGGTCTCTCTTAATATCAATAAGTAAATAGGGCTTACCTACAATACGATCAGCAAATACTGCTTGTTTTTTAACACCTTCAACCTCTTTTAAAATAGTTTCTAGTTGTAGGCCAAAAGTTTCTATACTTTTCAAATCAGGGCCTTTCACCTTTATTCCCATAGGGGCTCGCATACCTGTCTGTAGCATTACAAGCCTTGTTTCAATAGGTTGTAATTTTGGTGCCGAAGTTATGCCTGGGAACTTGGTTACTTTAACTATTTCATTCCAAATATCATCTGGACTATTTATTTCTGGTCTCCAATTTCTATAATATTCCCCGTCATTATCGGCAATTAACTCATTTCGAGTTGCTGTTGTTTGCAGCTGTGCAGCGTCATAGTTCGTACCTTCATTAATCTTGTTATTCGGATTAATGATGAATTTTTCATTTTTTAGTACGAATAAGCCATCATCATTTACGCGATAGCGTTGACGCTCACCATCGCTATTACGCATATATTCAGATTTATACTGAATCATATTTTCATACATGGATAGTGGGGCAGGGTCTAGGGCAGATTCTGTTCTACCTGATTTACCTACAACGGTCTCGATTTCAGGTATACTAGCAACTGCCATATCTAGCTGTTGTAGCACACGTTTATTTTCCTCAACACCTGCATGTGGTAAAGATGTAGGCATTAAAAGAAAGGATCCTTCATTTAACGCAGGCATAAATTCTTTTCCTGTATTGCGCATAATAAGTACACCTAGTATTAAAACAGTAGACGGAATTATTAAAAAGAGCAATCGGTTATGAAGCGCCCAACGAAGAATGCGACCATAATATCTTTGGAAAACAGTAAACACACCGAGTAATCCAAAACAAATAAGCGAAACAAAAATTAGGTTCATTATAATGCTACGGTCGAACCCGAGCGGACGCCAATATTCTGCTAGAAGAAATACTATTGCAATAGTTGAGATTAATATATTGATAAGATTAGCTCGTTTGGCAGTAATAAAATCCCTAATATTTAGAAGTGAAACTATACCAAAAGCAATCAAAATTAAACCCAACCAAGAACCATAAAATATAGCTACGGCACCAAGAATAATAAGAAGGCCATTTATTACATATTTTGAACTGCCTTTAAGGTTACTTTTTCTAAAAAGGAATGCAGCAAAGGGTGGAATTAAGAAAAGCGCAATGACTAATGATGCCGAAAGTGCCATTGTTTTGGTAAATGCTAGAGGCCGGAATAATTTACCCTCGGCACCTACCATAGTGAATACAGGAATGAAACTGATGATAGTTGTTAATACAGCAGTGAGTATGGCACCCGATACTTCTGCAGTTGCGTTGTAAATTATTTCATTAGTAGTGTATTCAATTCCACTTTCTCGAAAACGTAATTTTTCATCTTCTAAATGTCGAATCATATTTTCTGCAAGTATGACACCGACATCGACCATGGTGCCTATTGCAATGGCTATACCTGAAAGTGCTACTATGTTGGCATCAACATTAAAGAGTTTCATTGTAATGAACACCATAAGGATGGCAACAGGTAACAATCCTGAAATAAGAATGGAAGCACGAAGGTTAAATACCATTACAATTATAACCAGTATGGTGATTAGGATTTCAAGTGTAAGTGCTTCTTTTAATGTAAATAATGTTTCTTGAATTAGTTCAGTACGGTCATAAAAGGGAACGATAGTCACTTGTGATGTACGACCATCTGATAAAACTTTTGAAGGAAGACCAGATGAAATTTCAGCAATTTGATTCTTTACATTAGTGATCACTTCTAATGGGTTAGCACCATATCGAGCAACGACAACACCACCAACAACTTCAGCACCTTCTTTATCTAAAATACCTCGTCTTGTTTGAGGACCTAAATGAACATTTGCAATGTCTTTAATTCTTATAGAAGTGAAATTTTCTGAAGTAACTACCGCATCTTCTAGATCTGCAATTGATTTTATGTAACCCAATCCTCGAACTAAGTATTCGGCTTGGTTCATCTCTAGTGTTTGTACACCAATGTCTTGATTACTTTCTTTTACTGCTTTTACAACAGCACTCAAACCAATATTATATTGACGCATCTTTTCAGGGTCAACATCTATTTGATATTCTTGTACATAACCGCCTATAGAAGCCACTTCTGAAACTCCACTTGCAGAGGCCAATCCATATTTTACATAGTAATCTTGTATGCTTCGAAGTTCTTGTAAATCCCAACCACCCGTAACATTTCCATCTTTGTCACGACCTTCTAACGTATACCAATAAATTTGACCTAATCCTGTTGCATCGGGACCTAAAGCAGGGTTTACATCATTAGGTAATAAACCACTAGGTAAAGAATTTAATTTTTCTAATATTCGACTCCGAGTCCAGTAGAATTCAACATCTTCTTCAAAAATGATATAAATACTTGAGAAGCCAAACATGGAAGAACTACGTATGGTTTTCACACCAGGTATACCTAAAAGCGAAGTAGTAAGAGGGTAGGTAATCTGATCTTCAATATCTTGTGGAGAACGACCTTGCCATTTGGTGAAAACAATTTGTTGGTTTTCTCCAATGTCAGGAATAGCATCTACAGCTACTGGGTCTGAAGGTAGAATACCGGTATCCCAATTAAATGGTGCGTTTACAATTCCCCAACCCACAAAGAGTGCGAGTAAAAGAACAGCAACCAATTTATTCTCTATAAGAAATTTGATGCTTTTATTTAGCATATGAATTGAATATTAGACAGTTATATTAATATGGCTTTGATGGTTTAAAAAAATAAAACAACAAAACATGCCCAAAACAAAATTGCGTAGGGCTTAAATGTCCGATGCTTATCGGAAGTGTCTAATAAATCAAATTAAAAATGTCTGGTGCAGTACTTGCACATCCTGTTTGAGAAAGGGTGGTGCGTAATCTATAAAAGGAATTTTGTTAGATTCTGTTCCTTCAAAAAGACTGATGTAAGAAAAAGTAAATGATGCAACAAAGACTTGTTGCTCTAGTGTTAAATAGTCAAATGAAACTTTCAAATCTTCTTGACCTTCAACAATTAATTGCTTATCGGTACAACAAGATTTTTCTGAAATAGTAGAAGTTTCACAATTTGTAATACCCTGGGCTTTTTCCATTCCACAAGATTCTACTTGATGCAAAAAGGAAAAATCAACCAATGAATCTCCACAGTAATGCATTTCTAAAGTAAACGACATCGTAGTCATCAAAACTACGGTCGCCATAAAAACTGCCGTGCATTTGTGGATGAAATGTTTCATACATTGCAAAATTAGCAATTAATTTTACAAACTAGTGCTTTTTTGATTTAACAATTGTCTCATAAGGCTCTATAATCATAAACAAATTAAATATTTAATGACGTTTTTTACTAGAAAGGTATAAAAAAAAGCGCCTATTTTTGGGTCACTATTTTATAAGACGCAGACTAGTTTCTATAAGTGCGAGTGTATAAAATAGGGACTCTTATTCTGCTTGAAAAAAGCTCAAAACCTAAAATTATTACGTTTTTTTATCATTTATTACTTTTCGGAAGTAAAGATTTTGGATTTCGTAGGAAACTAAAAATACCTGAATTATATGCTAGTAATATGATTTGTTTTTAGGGTAATGATTATGCTGTTGCCGTGTCATATTAAGTTATTTAAAAAAAAACGACACTGCTTAAAGTCTAATTTTTGTTTTTTATTAGAATTACATTTTGTCTTTGTATAGAAGCAAGCTAGTGAACTCTAAATTTTCTGATTAACCGTTTCTACTCATAATAACTTATATTTATAAAGACAAGGTTAATTGTCGCCTTATATTTGTTTTTTTATTTGATTTTTTACAAAGATCTACCCCCTATAAAGACTATGATAAAAGCCAAAATTCATGATAAGGAAATAGAAAGACTTGCTATTCTTAAATCGTATTCTATTTTAGACACATTAGCTGAAAAGGATTATGATAACCTTGCCAAACTTGCTGCTGAAATCTGCCAAACACCTATCTCATTAATCACGCTACTTGACGATAAGAGGCAATGGTTTAAATCTCACCATGGCTTAGATATTTCTGAGACCCCTATAGAGCAATCGTTTTGTGCGCATGCGATTACTGGTGATGAAGAAATTTTTACAATAAAAGATGCTCGTAATGATGCGCGATTTCATGATAATCCTTTAGTAACAGGTGATCCGAGTATTGTATTTTATGCAGGTATTCCTTTAAAAAATTCAACGGGACTACCATTAGGTACTTTATGTGTTATAGACAAAGAGCCTCGTACCTTAACAGTTGAACAAAAGGAATCACTCAAAATTTTATCTGAGCAAGTCATAAACTTATTAGAACTTAGAAGAAATAAGTTAGAGCTTGAAAGAACACATAAAAAGCTTAAAAAGTTTTCTAAAAAACTAGAGAAAAAGGTTTTTCAAAGAACCAATCAGCTTGAAGTTAAAACGATTAAATTAGAGTTGATGATTAATGATCTTGCTTCTTTTAATCATATTTGTAGTCATGATTTACAAGAGCCATTAAGAAAAATTCAAATGTTCATTTCTCAAGTAAGTGACACTGAATCTGAAAATTTATCTACTAATGGAAAACACAAATTAGAACGTATTGACCTTTCTGCAGCTCGTATGCGAAATTTAATTCAGGATCTGTTAACCTACGGGTCTGCCGAAAATGTGGAGAACAGCTTAGTGAATGTTCCTTTGAAAAAGTTAGTTAATGAAGTAAAAGTTGTGTTAAGTGAAGAATTAAAAGAGAATAATACGGTGCTTAAACTTCTAAGTGACTGCGAGATTTCGGTTAGACCAATTCAGTTTAAACAGTTGTTATTTAACTTATTTACCAATGCTATTAAGTTCACCAAGAAGAAAAATTTCCCATGTATAGAAGTAAGCGGTGAAATTATTGTAGGAGCAGCATACCCTAATCTTATTTTAGCTCAAGAGGCTAAATATGCTCGAATTGTTGTCGCTGATAATGGAATTGGGTTTGAGCAGAAATATGCCGCAAAGGTGTTTGAAATATTTCAACGGTTACATAACGATGATGAATATCAAGGAACAGGTATAGGACTTGCCATAGTTAAAAGAATTATTAACACCCATCACGGACAAATAATAGTAGAAAGTTCTCCTGATAATGGAGCTAAATTTGAAATTTTTATTCCATTAACTGAAAAGTGAACTTAAGTTTTATCATTTTTTAACGAATTAAAATAATCGTCTACTTCCGTAATTCGTTGTTGTTTAACACCAGCATTCAACCAACTAGCTTCAAAGGCATTGATTGCTAATTGCTGTATTTGATTTAAAGTTAAATTCAAAGCTTTTGCTGTCTCAAAATAATTTTCGTTCATATAACCGCCGAAATATGCTGGATCATCTGAATGAATAGTTGCTATTATGCCTTTTTCAAGCATTTTAGCAACTGGGTGTTCTTCCATTTTTTGAATAACCTTTAGCGCTACATTACTTGTAGGGCAAAGGGTTAACGGTATTTTCTCTTCAGCTAATCTTTGAACCAAAGCTTCATCATCTAAACACCGATTGCCGTGGTCTATTCGAATCACTTTTAATACATCTAGCGCTTCCCATATATATTTTACAGGACCTTCTTCACCCGCATGAGCAACTAATTTATATCCGTGTTCGGCAGATGCTTTAAAAACATTTTTAAATTTACTAGGAGGATTACCCATTTCGGAGGAGTCTAAACCGACGCCGTCAATTAAATGCTTAAATGGGAGGGAAGCTTCTAAGGTTTCAAATGCGGCTTCTTCACTTAAATGCCGTAAGTAAGACATGATAAGTTTATAAGAAATGTTCAATTCCTTTGTGGCTTTTTCTAAGGCCTTGTGAATTCCTCTAAAGACAACTTCAAATGAAATGCCTCTATCGGTATGTGTTTGTGGGTCAAAAAATACTTCTACATGAACTACATTCTGACTATGTACTTTGGTAAGATATGCCCAAGTTAAGTCGAAAAAATCTTCTTCGTGAATCAATACTTGCGCACCTGCATAGTAGATATC
>CAXBIJ010000179.1:0-7657 GCA_963975675.1 uncultured Maribacter sp.
TTGAATATTTTCCCAATTTATCTGAAAATCAGAAAGAACAATTTGAAAAATTAGAGGAACTTTATAAGGATTGGAACCAAAAGATAAATGTGGTTTCTCGAAAAGACATAGATGAACTTTACTTAAGGCATGTTTTGCATTCTCTCGGAATAGCTAAATTCATATCTTTTAAAGATGGTTCAAAAATCCTTGATGTCGGTACAGGAGGAGGTTTCCCTGGTATTCCACTAGCTATTCTATTTCCTGAGGTTCATTTTACTTTAGTTGATTCTATTGGAAAAAAAATAAAAGTAGTTGATGAGGTGGCAGAAGGTTTGCAGCTATCTAATGTAAAAACTATTAATGCTCGAGTGGAAGAGATACCAGGTCAGTTCGATTTTATAGTAAGTAGGGCTGTTGCTGCCATGCCAACCTTTGTTCATTGGATAAAAGGAAAAATTAAAAAGGAATCTGCACATTCTATCCGTAACGGAATATTGTACTTAAAAGGGGGTGATTTGCTAGATGAGCTCAAGAACTATAAAACAGCCGAAGTCTATCAATTAACTGATTATTTCAAGGAAGATTTTTTTGAAACAAAGAAAATGGTCTATCTGCCCTTAAAATTTAAAGGATAATTTCACCGAGCTTAGAAAAGATTTAGAGACTAAATGCTTGGTAATAAGCTCTTCTGTATTTTTGAATGAATAGTTTAATCGATTTCCAACCATGAAATCGAAAACTGTTTAAATGTGTGTTTCTCTTTTGAGATTTCATAAGAAGTTGATTTTAAATGAACTATAAATTTCTGTAAATAGAATTAAATTTACAATTAATTAACGTTAAATTTACATTGAAATTGCATTCGAATGCTATTAATGCTTCAGTTTAGTTAGATATACCAAAGTTTTTATGGATTTAAGTGTTGTTTGGTTTGGTGAGGAAATTAGCAGTACTAAGGCAGTGCAATACTTGAAATTCCTAATTAAATAATACAGAAGAAGGTTTGTTTATAAAAAAAGCCTTCAGCCAAATTAATGGATGAAGGCTAAAAATACATTTAATTGTAATATTATTTGCTCCAAGGTGGAACAACGTCATTAGATCTTGCATAGGCAATTAATTGACCTTTATGTTCGCCATTGTGTTCCATAATAGCTAAAAGTCCGCCTAATTTATTTGCTTTCATAAATCCAAAATCAACTTCGTCGTTCAAATCACCATCTTCAACCATGTTAATTTTTTCTAAAACAAATTCATTAGATTTTTTTAAGGTTGCAATAATGTTGTCTTTTCCGGTAATCTTCCCTAAAGTCATCATATCAACATCTTCTGGTGGGGCAAATCCAAGTTTAGACGCTAGAAAATAATTCCCGGCTGCAACATGTAAAAGTGCTTCGCCAACAGAATTAACCCCTTCTGCGGGTCTCCAGCTATATTTATCCTCAGGAAAGGCCTCTGCCAATTGAATCACCTGAGATTGGTTGCTAGTTAAGACGGCTTTAATGGTATTCTGTGTTAACCCTTCCTGAGCATTAGAAAATACGCCAGTGAAAAGCACTGCAATCATTAGTAACTTTTTCATAATTAGTGTGTTAAGATTGATAAAATAAAAATTATATTAGTGTAATAATAGCCTTATTTAAACAGAATATCAAAAAAAAAGGCTGAATTTTAATTCAGCCTTTAAGTGTTATTATCCCAAAAATGGATATCGATAATCTACAGGGGTTACAAATGTTTCTTTAATTAATCTAGGTGATACCCATCTTAATAAGTTTTGAGCTGAGCCAGCTTTATCATTTGTTCCAGATGATCTTGCACCACCAAATGGTTGTTGGCCTACAACAGCGCCAGTTGGCTTATCGTTGATGTAGAAATTACCAGCGCAATTTTGTAATGCTTGTGTAGCTTCTTCAATAGCATATCTATCATTTGAAAGAACAGCGCCAGTTAAAGCATATTCTGAAGTACCATCTATTAATTGCAAGGTTTCGCTCCAATCTTTATCATCATATACATAAATAGTTACAACAGGTCCGAAAAGTTCGGTTTCCATTGTTGTATATTTTGGGTCAGTAGTAACAATAACGGTTGGTTCTATAAAGTACCCTTTCGATTTGTCAAAACTTCCACCGGCGTATATCTCTGCATTTTTATCTTCTTTCGCCTGATTTATGTATTTCGCTAATTTGTCGAAAGAACCCTCATGAATTACCGCAGTGATAAAATTGCTCATATCTTCTGGTGATCCAGGTTTGTTAAACGATTCGATATCAGCTTTTACAAATTCTAAAATCTCTTTAGATGTAGATTTTGGTAAGTACACTCTAGATGCTGCACTACATTTTTGGCCCTGAAATTCAAAAGCTCCTCTAGAAATAGCTGTAGCAACCTGTTTTGTGTTTGCTGTGGGGTGTGCTAGTATAAAATCTTTACCACCAGTTTCACCAACTATTTTTGGGTAAGTTTTGTAGGTGTGAATATTGTTTCCAATTTGTTTCCATAATTCTTTGAAAACATGTGTTGAACCTGTGAAATGAAGTCCTGCAAAATCAGGGCTTGCTAAAACTGTGTTTGTAATCATCACTGGATCACCATAAACAACATTAATAACACCGTCAGGTAATCCCGCTTCTTTAAAGACGTCAACAATAACTTTTGCTGAAAATATTTGACTGTCACTAGGTTTCCAAACAACAACATTACCCATCATTGCGGCACTTGCAGGAAGGTTACCTGCTATTGCTGTGAAGTTAAATGGAGTAATAGCGTAAACGAATCCTTCTAAAGGTCTGTATTCAACACGGTTCCAAATGCCTTCTGCAGAATCAGGTTGTTCGGCATATATCTGAGACATGTATTCAACGTTAAAACGTAGAAAGTCAATTAATTCGCAAGCAGCGTCAATTTCCGCTTGGTGAATATTTTTTGATTGTGCAATCATAGTCGACGCATTAATTTTTGCGCGATAAGGCCCAGCAAGTAAATCGGCGGCTTTTAAGAAAATAGCTGCACGTTGCTCCCAAGCTAAATTTGCCCAAGCAGTTCTAGATTCTAAACAATTATCTATAGCAGATTGTACGTTTTTTTTATCGGCAGTATGGTAAGTACCCACAATATGTTTGTGATCGTGAGGTGGTGACATAGGTTTTGTATTGCCTGTTCGTACCTCTTTGGAGCCTATGTACATAGGAACATCTACATTGCCGTTAAAATATGTTTTGTATTGTTCCAAAACAGCTTCTCTTTCTGAAGAGCCAGGTGCGTAGCTTTTAATTGGTTCATTAATAGCTGTAGGAACTTGGAAAAAACCTTTACCCATTGTCAATATTTTTAAATTAAAAAGTTGAACAAAGGTACTAAAAGGTAGTTGGACTTAAAACTAATAGAAGGTTAAAAGGATTTAGTTTAAGGCAAAAGGGGCACTATATTTAAATGTAGGAATATATACTCTGAATTTCTCTGAATTACTAAGATGGGTCATGTTGTAATGACCTTTCATAGCACCAATAGGTGAGGTTAGTAAACATCCGGAATTATAGGTATGTGAATCTCCAGGTTGAATTACTGGTTTTTTGCCAATAACACCTTCACCGTCTAAAGTTTCCATGTCGTTTAAAGAGTCATAAATTTTCCAATGACGAGAAGTCAATTGAACTGCATCTTTACTTTGATTCTCAATAGTAATAGTATAACCGAACGCATAGTGCATTTTATAGTTTTTGAAGAATGTGCCTTCAAAACTAGTCTGTACCGATATTTTAATGCCTTTTGTTACCTGTGTTATCATCATATTTAATATGTAAAAACGCTTGCAGCTATTAATATTGTAATTGCTATACCTCCTAAGATAAAAAATATTGAGTTAAGGAAAGCATATTTTATAATCGTTTTAACTCTTCCTTGTTGATAGAAATTTCTCATTGCTTTATAAAGGTAGATTGCGAAAATTAATAAAAATAATCCTTCACTGCCAATATTGAAAACTACGTTAATCAAATTGCTAACAATGAGCAAGATAAATAATAACGATTGATTGTGAAAACTAAAGATTAAATGATCGGTATAAGTGTATTTTTTTCTGATATAGACCATCCAAACGAAAAAAGAAAAGAAGGGTAAAAAGAAAAATGTTGCCAAGGGAAGTTTGGAAATTAATGAATTTAGAAAGGTGCCCGGTCGTTTTTCTATCTCTACAATACTATTAGCAAGGTTAAAAGCCATCTTATTTTCTGTAGTTTCGAGTATATCATATTTACTTATACTTTGCTCGAAACTAAATATGGTATCATTTTTTATAACTGTATTAAAGAATTGAATCTTTTCTATAAATCTTCCAACAACGCTGACTTGGTTTATCTTGCTGAAATGAGATTTAGGATTTGCTAGTAGTACAGAATCACTTTGGCTAAGTTTAAATCCTCTTATGCCCTGTATTCTTAATGAATCGAATTGCGCAAAAGCCATTTTCTTTTCTTCTTCATTCTCAAACTCTAAATTATTTAGTTGAGTTTGTAAATCAAATATTGGCGTGCGGTTGTCTGATCCAAATTTATTCCAAGATTTAAATTCACTATTAAAACTTATAATTAAGAAGTATACAATTGATAAGCTTAATAGAAAACGAAAAGGATTTGTATATGACAGGCATTTGCCGGCAATATATTCTCTTGTAATTTTACCGGGTTTAAGTATTAGTGCTGTAAGCGTTTGCCACAGTTTAGAGTCATAAGAGAGGTAGTTTGAGAAAAATTCCTCAAAAAAATCTAAAAGTGTAAGCTTCTTGGTGCTGTTTGCTTGCGAGCAATTGGGACAATACTTATCGCTAAAATCAAGTGGGTGTCCGCAGTTTAAGCAGTCAACACCTCTGTATTGTAGCTTGTTTCGGCTAGTGGTATTTATGATTGGTTGGTTTTTTATGAAGGATGAAAAACGTAAATATACAGTTAGTTCGTGATATTTCTTGAATTGGCAGAGCCGATACCTATTAAGCTGTCATACATGTCGCCAAAGTTTCGATAATAGACGAGTATAAGGTAATTATTTTCAGTAAAATGAAAATTACCACCCACCACATTGTCTTTGATGTCTTGACCATTTTTCAGCACATATTTATAGTTATAAAAACCTTGCTTCATTTTTAGAGTAGCTTCCAACATACCGTTAGTTTCATTGTAGGTCATTTTATTTTCATCGGTAAGTGCATAATTGTTGTATTTGCCAAATATGTAAACATCGTCTAAAGCTATAAATTCGTTGTAGGGTAAGGTAAAGTGTACGTAAGTGTATTCCGCTTCACGAGAAGCATTGTCACCTTGTAGGGTTCGAATCACGAAATCTCCATTAATATCAGGAAAGTAGCTATATGGCTTATCACTTCTGAAAGCATCAGAAAATAAATAATGATTATAAAGGTCGGTTAGATCAATACTAGAAATCTGTGAACTTGGGGCTCTAAGGTCGCTTGTGTCAAAAAGTAAATACTCGTTACCTCCATAAAATGCAGTTTCTTGGTCGTATTTATATACAAGTTCATTGCCTATTGTATATTGAGGTGCAATATCTTGTATCGCTGTTGGCCAATAATAATTTTGTAAAATAGTGACTTTAACTTCTTTTTTTGGATTAACCAGCTTAAAACCAGATGATTGAATGTTAAATTGAACTACTTGCTTTTCGTTTATAAATTCAAAATCTCTAGAACGCTTAACGGTGGCGGCTACACTAACCAATTCTTTATAGACTAGAAACCTACGTGAAAATTGCAATTCATAATTACTGTTGTATACTTCTAAAAGGTAGTTGCCGCTAACTTTGAGGCGAACATTGTCGTTAGGTATGGTTAATTGGTAATTCGAATATGTTTCGAGAGTGGTATAGCTGTTTTCGTAGTCGGTAATTCTTTGGTTATCTACACCATCTAAATATTGAGATTTTAATAAAGATGATTTATTCCAATCATAATCACAATGAATAACCTTATAATAGTAGTCTTGCTCGTTAGCTAAAATATCATCAAATTCTAAATAAATAGGCTCGCCAATCTTAATAATAGGAAACTGATCTCCTGTGGGTCCTTTGAATACAATTGATTTTATGTTATCCGGCGGATTTACTTCTTCTTGAACCTGTGCGACTATGTTTTGCAAGAAAAATAGACATATAAAATGTTTAATAAAAATTCGCATTGGTAGGCTTTTTTTTAAGTAAAGGTAAACAAAAACGATGCCTAAAAAATATACCTCGATGTAATGTCTAAATTATGGGGTAATAATTATGAAAACGAAGTTTTTGTACTTAAATTTGCTCAAATTTTGTTAACCTAAAGGTCTACACACACATGTCCAAAGACATACGAATTAAAAAAGGGCTCAACATTAACCTTGTGGGTGCCGCAGAACAGACGACTTCGAAAGCTGTTTTGAGTAATGTATATGCTATACAATTAAGTGATTTTCACGGAATTACCCCGAAGATGATAGTAAAGCAAGGCGCTGAGGTGAAAGCTGGAGAGCCTTTGTTCTACAACAAGAACATGGAGGATATGCTCTTTGTTTCACCAGTTAGTGGTGAGTTGGTAGAAATTGAAAGAGGGGAAAGAAGACGTATTTTGACCTTAAAAATACTTGCTGATAAAACTCAGGAAGCATTTGCAGGAGCGGCTTTAGATGTTGAAAAGGCTTCTAAAGAAGAATTGAAGACTGCTTTGTTAAAGAGTGGTTGTTGGCCGTTCATTAAGCAACGACCATATGATGTAATTGCCAATCCTGATGCTACCCCAAAATCAATCTTTATATCGGGGTATTCAAGTGCGCCATTACAGGCCGATTTGGATTATGTTTTACAGGGTAAGGAAAAAGAATTGCAAGCAGCAATTACTGCACTTGGCAAGTTGACACCAGGTAAGGTTCATGTAGCTGTTAGTGGTTCTGGTAATTCTCCATTAACTTCTTTAAAAGGTATTGAATTACATAAAGTTTCTGGTCCACATCCTGCTGGTTTGGTTGGTACTCATATAAGCAAGTTAGATCCTATTAATAAAGGTGAAACGGTTTGGACGGTATCACCTCAAGATTTGGTAATTATCGGTGAATATTTACTTACAGGTAAATTTAATGCTGAGCGTTTGGTTGCACTTAGTGGTTCATCTGTTAAGGCACCTAAATATTATAGCACTAAGATAGGTGCTGAGATTTCTACTTTTCTTTACGCAAGTGGTGTTAATGAAGAGAATTTTAGGGTTATTAACGGTGATGTTCTTACGGGAGTAAAAAGTAAACCAGCTGGTTTCTTAGGGTTCTACAACAATACTGTTACGGTTATTCCAGAAGGTGACGACTATGAGTTGTTTGGATGGAATAAGCCTGTTTTTAATAAAATTTCGGCTACTAGGGCATTAACGTTTTCGTGGATGCAGCCAAATAAGAAATATGAATTAGATACGAATACAAATGGAGAGCACAGAGCTTTCGTTGTAACAGGTCAATATGAAGAAGTTTTTCCAATGGATATCTTTCCTATGCAACTTTTAAAAGCTTGTATGATAAAGGATTTGGATGAAATGGAACAACTAGGCCTGTATGAGGTGGCTCCAGAAGATTTTTCATTAACAGAGTTTATATGTATTTCTAAACAACCTCACCAGAAGATTATTCGTGAGGGGTTAGATTTATTG
>CAXBIJ010000180.1:0-7611 GCA_963975675.1 uncultured Maribacter sp.
CACTATCTTTTGAGCGTGTGCTGCAAACATTGCAAAACTTAATATAAAAACAAAAATATTTTTCATGTGAATAAATTTTTAGAGTATTCGAATTTCAGTTTAATCATTTAGTGTTAATAACCTTCTATTTTTTAAATTTTGCCGAAAGAAATTCTTGAACTGAAGTTGGTTTACGACCGAGTAGTTGAGTTAATTCAATTGTAGGAACATTCACAGTATCGGCAGCAAAAGCAACTGCAAATGCTGTAAACATACGAGCGTAATCCTCTGGCACACCATGTTGCATTAGGGTTTGTTGATAAGCGTCCGGTTCGGGTGTAACATAATTGATCGCAACTCCGGTAACTTCAGAAATGTGCTTCGCAATTTCCCCAAACGATACAGGTTGTTCGATACCGATGTTGTACGTTTTATTTTCGTGACCGTTTGTAGTTAGCACGTTAGCAAGAGCCTCAGCAACTTCATTACGCAGTACAAAATTTATTTTTCCATCACCTGCCGGAACAAAAATGGTTTTGGTTTCCAATATCTGTTCCCCCACATAATCCATCAACATATCCATATAAAAACCGTTTGCAAAAATGGTATAGGTAATTTCGGATTCTTTAAGGTATTTTTCTGTTTTCACATGATCTTCGGCTATAAACCAAAGCGGAGATGTTGGGTCTTCATGGGTTCTCATAAAACCGGTATAGATGATGTGCTTCACACCATTTTCTTTTGCTGCTTTAATTGCATTGATATGCTGTACCGCTCTGCTTTTGGTCATTTCGCTAGAAGAAATCAGAAGCATGGTTTCTATACCTTGCATTGCTAAACGCAGTGAACCCAAATCATCATAATTTCCAATTTTTACATCTATACCTTGAGATTTTAGTTCTGTTGCCTTAGCCTCATCTCTTGCCAAAACCGAAATTTGACTTGCTGCAACTCCTTTTTGCAGCAGAAAGTTAATAGTTGACTTTCCTAATTGACCTGTTGCTCCTGTAATAAACATTTTACTCATAATTAATTTTAGTTTTGTGGTGATTTATTTTTTTAACGATACAAAGATACTTAATTTTGCTATACTTTAGTAACTACTATACCAGAGTATATTACTATACTTTACTATAGCATAAACAAACACTAGACAAAATGAGTAAAATATCACAATTAAAAAAAATAAAAAATTGTTCTGGGGAATTTGTATTGGCCATAAATGATACCATGAATGTGTTGAATGGAAAATGGAAACTGCCCATTATAGGTTCTTTGCTTTATGGTAAAAAACGTTTTAAGGAATTGGAACGAGAAATCCCTAAGATTACTCCCAGGATGCTTTCCAAAGAGTTAAAAGACTTGGAAGCTAACGGAATTGTAATTCGCAATGTTTATAATACCATACCTGTTACCGTAGAGTATGAACTGTCAAAATCGGGGAACTCCCTCAATACGGTTTTGGATACTATGATATCGTGGGGCTTACAACACCGAAAAATGGTTATCGGAAATAAGGAGTAGGTTGCGAAAGCTGTCAGTGTTTAAGAAAGCGTTTTGATTAGCTATTTTGATTTTACCGAAAGGCCAGTTTGTGTGTCTGGGCGTGGTCGTCTTTCATTTGTCGGTCAGTTGGGGAGTTTGCGGGGCATCTAACTCTAACGTTTTTTTGTATGGATTCTTGCGGTTAAATATACGAGGTTTTTCGGTTGTGTAGTAAGGATAACGAAAAATCAACGGCTTTTGACTAAGTCCTTCATACACATTGAGCTCTTCAATACAAGCTTATTTGTCAGTATTTTCAAAATCAAAACAGAGAACTATTGCTCTTTTCCTAATTCATTTTAACTTTTAAATTGCATACCTTTATCATTATTTGAATTTTGTAAATATGGAAAATATTGGCATCCTTGACTTCTACAAAGAAATTTTTGGCGAAGGCAATGCTTTGGTTGATACTTTACTCGAAAACAGTGGTTCAAAAGACTTGGGGCATTTTAATGTCTTTGATACCAAAAAAATTTATTTCAGTGGAAAGAGTAAATCTGAAATGACTTATAACCGAAGATTTTACTATAAAATCAGTTTGATAAAAGGAAAAAATTTAGTAGAATTTGCAGATAAATCTGTGTTTATTGAAAAGCAAGGAATACTATTTGCGACTCCAAAAATTCCATATAGGTATATACCGGAAACCAATGAACAATCTGGTTTTTTCTGTGTTTTTACCAAAGCGTTTTTGTCTAAATCCAAAACAGGTTTATTGATAGATGAGCTGCCCATTTACGAACCCGGCAGCGATTTTGTATATCAGTTGAATGACGGGCAATACAATGAAATTGAATTGATATTCAAGAAAATGAATGCAGAGATATCCTCCAACTATGCTTTTAAATATGATTTGCTTCGCAATTATGTTATAGAACTCCTCCATATCGGGCAAAAGTTAAAACCAATATCGAGTTCAACCAGCACAACAAACGCTTCCGGCAGAATTTCCTCTTTATTTATCGAGTATTTAGAAAGGCAATTTCCTATTGAAAATACTTCGCAAACCATTCAACTAAAAACCCCGGCCGATTTTGCCATAAAACTATCGGTGCACACCAATCATTTAAACAAGGTATTAAAAGAAACTACAGGAAAAAACACCACAGAAATTATCAACGGCAGAATAGTGGAAGAAGCCAAGATCTTGCTGAAACAAACTCCTTGGAGCATTTCTGAAATCGCTTTTGTTTTGGGATTTGATGAAATAGCTCACTTTTCAAATTTTTTCAAAAAACACACAAACATAGCACCATTAAAATTTAGAAATTGATTGAATGTTGCAAATTACGGATTGTTATTTACAATCGCCTGTTCTTTGAATTGCCTAACTTTGTATTTCAAATCAAAAAAAACAAATGAAAATGAAAAAATCAACAATCTTAGGAAAGAGTACACTAAAAGTAAACCGCTTAGGTCTCGGTTGTATGGGAATGTCAGAGTTTTACGGCTCATTTGACGAAGCCGCGTCTATTAAAACGTTGCATAAAGCCATTGATTTGGGAGTTAATTTTTTTGACACCGCCGATATGTATGGTTGGGGCGCCAATGAAAAACTACTTAGAAGAGCCCTTGAGGGCAAGTGGGGTCAAGTTGTTCTGGCTACAAAATTTGGAGTAGTGAGAGGTGAAAATGGCGAATGGCTTGGCGTAAATGGGCAACCTGATTATGTCAAAAAAGCTTGCGAACGAAGTCTTTCAAATTTGGGGATAGACACCATAGATCTATATTATATGCACCGACAAGCTGAAGATGTTGAAATTGAAGAAACTGTTGGAGCAATGGCCGATTTAGTCAAACAGGGAAAAGTAAAATACATTGGTCTGTCCGAAGTAGATGCAGAAACCATTCGCAGAGCTTATAAAGTACATCCAATCACTGCCATACAAACAGAATATTCTCTTTGGAGCCGTGAACCCGAGCAAGAAGTTTTTGATGTGTGTAAAGAACTTGGAATTACTTTTGTGGCATACAGTCCGTTAGGAAGAGGTTTTTTAACGGGAGCTATTAAAAGCCGTGCTGATTTTGAGTCTGATGATTTTAGATTAAATAATCCACGTTTTACCGATGAAGCCATTGATGAAAACAGCAAGTTTGTTGAAGTAATAGACCAAGTGGCAAAAGATAAAGGCGTTACTAAAGCACAAATTGCTCTTGCTTGGATTTTACATCAAAACGATGAAATAACAGCGATTCCGGGCACAAGACGCATTCATAGATTGGAAGAAAATTTAGGAGCCTACAATTTGGAACTTTCCCCTTTGGATTTATCTCATATTGAAAATTCAATACCTAAAACTACCATTGGAAGTCGGTATTAAGCAGTTTTTTTAAGTTTATAGGGACATAAAGTATGTCAAGTATGTCTCTTTTTTATGGATTTTTTTGTGGGATCATTATTTTCCAGTATTCTAACTAAAGTTTTTACGATTTGGCGCAATGAGGGAATTAGAAACACCAAACTTTTATTCTTACTATTAACCTCATTGCACCAAACGCTTGTAAGCGGTTATGGTTTTTTGTACCTATTCAACTGCTTTCAAAAATTCAGTGTCCATAGGCGAAATCGAAGGTGCAAAATAGTTTGGGGGATTAGTGATAGTATCAATCAGGTATTCTTTTTCTGCCCTGCCACTAATTTAGATTTTTTGCAAATCGTTAATTTACTGGTGTTTTAAATCTAAAAGGTTCCTCATGATTTTTATTTTTTGAATAAATAGCGTTTATTGGAATCGTGTTTTTTTGTATGCCATACAGGCTTTACAAAAGTGAAGTAATTGGGTTGATCAATTGATAAGGTACTTTGTTCGTCACCCCAAACGTGTTCAAACTTTCACTCGCCATTTTTGTTAGAAATACTACCAAAAACTACCCTAGTGGTAGTGCAACTAGTGCCGTTTGTAAAAAGTTCAGCATTGTTTAAGATGAGTTGTGTACCTGCTTTTATTACTTGTTTTTCGGTGATGCCTTCATCAAGTACGGCGTCTGTTTCTACAATAAGAAAATGTTTTTTAAACACATAAGAAGCCCTGTTTTTTACCAATAATACATCTCTTTCTAGTGCAAGTTTTTGGTTTACCAAGTCTGAATAAGGTTGCAATACCCTTAAAACTGGCTTGTTCTATACGTTGTGCAGTTTTCCCTGTATTGATTAAGTGATTAAAACCTGCCACGATAAATATGCCGCTTACTTATATGCGCAATATAATTCCCCCCATTGTTAGGACAATAAATCTTTAAAAATAAGTTTAATGATGATGTTGAAAGAGGGGGGTCTGGGGGGAGACTCATAACCTGCCCGATTTGTTGAAAACCCTTTTTGCCTCTTTGGTACCATCATGCCACTTGTTTCTTGCTCTGTTGATAAATTGTTAATGGGGTTTCTTCCCCTAGGCTTTGATGCCTGCGCTCATTGTTGTAATACCTAAAATATTCCTCCAGCCCACGGTAGCACTGCAGACCGTCATCGGCCGGGAACAGGTACACGTGCTCGTACTTTACGTCGCGCCAGAGGCGCTCGATAAATATGTTGTCCAGTGCCCTTCCCTTGCCGTCCATGCTCAGGCGTATGCCCTGCTGTGGTGCCGTGGCCCAATCACAGAACTCATGGGCGGTAAACTGGCTTCCTTGGTCAGTGTTGAGGATCTGCGGCGAACCGTGTTCTTCTATGGCGGCCTCCAAGGTCTTTCTGCACCATTCTGATGTCATTGTATTGGAAAGTGACCAGCCTACTACATAGCGGCTGTACAGGTCGATTATCCCGCAAAGGTACAAATAGCCACCGCGAACCGAGATATAGGTGATGTCCATGGCCCATACCTGACCACAGCGTGTTACTTCTAAGTTTCTCAAGAGGTATTTGTATATTCTGTGCAGTTCCCCCTTGCCTTTCTTGGAAGTGTTGGGCTTAGGGCCAATGGCAGATATCCCCATAAGCCTATACAACCGCTCAATTCGTTTCTTGTTGATGCAGTGCCCCATGTCACGGTTAAGCCAGGTAACCATACGGGGAACGCCAAGCCAAGGGTGCAACATGTGCTTTTCATCAATCTGACGCATCAGTGCCAGATTCAGGTCGGTCTCCTGTTTTGGACGGTAATACACCCCACTGCGGTGGAGCTCCAAAAGCTCGCACTGGCGCAGTATGCTCAGCTTGGATTTTTTATCCACCAGTTCCCTTCTTTGCTTTCCGGACTTACTCATGATGAGGCCTTCTTTAAAAAATCATTCTCCACCTTGAGCTGCCCTATGGTCTTTAAAAGACGTTCCTCCATCTCCTCGGACTCCGTTTTGGGATCCTTGACCTTATTGTCAAAAACGCCTTCACCGTTCTTTAAAAACTGGGCTTTCCATGTCGTTATCTGTGCCGGGTGGATATCATACTTCCTGCCCAGCTCTTGGATGGTAAAACGTTCCGATAGCGCCTCCAGCACCACCTTGAACTTGAATTTAGATGTGTGTTTCCTGCGTGTCATAATACAGTAAATTTAAGATAAAAATTAAACTTAACTTACTGTCCTATTCTCGGGGGGAATTATAGTATGGAACGAAGGCTTATTAAAATTTTTGTCCTCATTGTAAATAATGTATAATTATGTTTGACTTTGTACTATATCCAACTATTTGTACTATATCCAACTATAGAATGTCTATGATTCATAATTGGCCGAGCACACAGGAATACTACGACAGTATCTACCTTAAATTCTTGAAAAGAAATTGTGCCAAACGAGGAGGTGGAGAAGCGTTATCCAAGTATAGATAACTTAATTTTGAGGTAAAATGTTCGTTGAAAGGTGGAATTAGTTTTGAAATGGTTGTTTCCCAACAAAATATTTCGATATTAAATTGGGAAGTGCAAAAACCACTTAACATAATTACTTGTGAAGTTGTTAGGTCAGCTTTTGAAAAAGAAAATGTTTTATCGAGTTGTTTTATAGAATTTTTCTTTTTGCAATGCGGTTTTTCAAAAGTTACATCATTTCCGCTAAAAAGAATATTCAGACCGTTGGCATCAATGGCCAGGAACTTGATTATAAAAATGCAAACAAGAAGTATTGATATGTACGTTTATCTCTTCAAAATTTGAAACAAATTTAACGAACTAAAGTCAAAAGTTATGTAATAATTGTTACTTATGGCATTATAACTAATAATTCATTTCTTTTTCTCATGGAGAAGTTGTAATTGCTTTAGTGATTTAATATAGCCCTCATTCTAACTAGCCTTATGGTATTTTAAAATATCACCCACAAAAGCTAAGTATATATTTTACTTTTTCTTCATTCTCTAATTTAACCGGTTTCAGAATTTCTTTACCATATAGAGTTTTAAAATGGTGATCACAAAGAAATTTTAGGTTTAATCTGTGCCAATCCAAATCCGATACTTGCATTATACCCTTGATGTCCCATTCTCTGCGCAATAAAAGTTTTTTAAAGAAAAAATTGTTGGTGCCAATATGGAAGATATCGGCATCACAAAGTACCGCCGAATATTTATCGGTACAACTTTGTGGCATTTTGGTTGCCTCAATACAATTTAAGACCGTTGCTATCTTATCTTTTGGATACCCTTCTATTCGCAAAAATCCTTCAGCCAATCTCTTACTTACGCTCTCATGTCCTTGATAAATTTCAGAATGCCCGGTATCGTGAAACCATGCCGCAATTATTATCGGTTCCATCTCTTGTTCTGTAAACTCTAGAAATTTAGATATAACATATACATTTGAAACTACTTCCTTTGTATGCTCCAAGTTGTGAAATGGTAAAATAGCACATTTATCATTTAAGAGAATTGAGCTACAATAATTACTGACCTTCAGTATCACAATATTAATCTTATTTATTATCCATAAAATTAAATAATACTTTAAAAAATAATATTAAGCAAATGTAAATTTTTACCTGTGCGACCAACACACAATGCTTGCTTTATATGCTAAAACATGGCTTATAGAATTAATTTGTTTAATTTTTTGGGAACTAATGGTTATTTGACTAGAAGGATAGCCGAACAAATATCTAAGAAAGGTTTTAGAAATTAGATCATGCAATAAACTTATTTTTCAATTATAGTCAA
>CAXBIJ010000181.1:0-7593 GCA_963975675.1 uncultured Maribacter sp.
GTTTATATTAAATAAATTAAGGCTCAGAACAAAATATATTTAACCCACACCAAAGAACCGAAAGCAATTGAAGGAATTAACCTCAAGTAATAAATCATGGAGAAAGAAATAACTAAAGAATACTCAAACGGAGAACTTGTCATAGTTTGGAAACCAAAAAAATGTATCCACGCAAAAGTTTGTGTACATATGCTTCCGGAAGTTTATAAGCCAAACGAGAAACCTTGGATTACTCCGGATACCACAACCTCATCCGCCTTAATAAAACAAATTAATGAATGCCCATCTGGAGCATTAACCTATTACATGAAAAACGAAATTATGGAAGAAAAAGAAGTCAATAAAACTAACGCTACTCAAATTATTGTAGCCAACAACGGACCTTTAAAAGTTAAAGGCAATTTAGAAATACAATTAGCATCAGGAGAAATAGTCACAAAAGAAGGTACTACCGGCTTTTGTCGTTGCGGTGTTTCTGAAAACAAACCATTCTGCGATGGTTCGCACAGAAAAATTGACTTTGTCGGATAAAACTATAAATAGTAAAACTCACGAATGGAATTAGCCATACATAATTGGATGCGTGCAGAATCTTTGGAGCATACCCTCAATAGAATTAATAAATTAGATTACAACTATCTAGAAATACAAGGCGCACCAGAAAGTTACGACACAAAAAAAGCACAATTACTTTTAGATACTTACGGTATTAAATGCTGGGGCTCTGTTACACTTATGCTTGAGCAGCGAAATTTATTGGCCAAAGATCCTGCTCAACGTAAAATGTCAGTACAATACGTAAAAGACGTTGCTAAAATGGTGTATGAATTAGGGGGCTCTGTTATTTCATTGGTTCCTGGCACGGTTGGTAAAATTGTACCTGATGCAAGGCCAGATGAAGAATGGCAATGGGCGGTTGAAGGCATACAAGAAATTTATAAGTACACGGAAGACCACGGACTAAAAATTGGTATTGAACCCATTAACCGTTTTGAAACGTATTTCATCAACCGAGGCGAACAAGCTTTGGCATTGGCAGAAGCTGTTGGCTCGAACTGCGGAGTGTGTCTAGATACGTTTCATATGAACTTGGAGGAGAAAAACATGTTCGATACCATGAAAAAAGTTGGCAAGCGCTTGGTGAATTTCCATGTAGCTGATAATAACCGCATGGCACCAGGCATGGGCCACCTCAACTGGCCAAAAATAATCAGCACCTTAAAAGAAATAGAATACGACAAGGTACTCTCAGTAGAATTTTGTTCTCCATTAGACCGTACACCTGCAAATCCGTATCCGAATTCGATTGAAACCAACCCTGAGGGTCTAACTGCTGAACAAAAAAAATTCTTGGAAGACCATGGTAGTTCTGCCGTTACCGATGAGTTTTACACTATGCTGACCAAAAAATCAATCGATACCTTAAAAGCACTTATCTAATGAAAATTAACAATATAGAAGCGTTCTGGTTACGCTGTCCTATCCCAAAGGAGAAACAGCATTTTTCCGATTATGGGTTACTAACAAATTTTGACATGACCTTGGTCGTAGTTACAACAGATACCGGACTTCAAGGTTTTGGAGAAGCAAAAGCAGCCGTAGGATCATCGGGTTCATGTGCTTCTATCGTTAGTTGCATCGAAAATGAATTGAAGCCACAGTTAATAGGTAAAGACGCCCGTAACATATCTCGTATTTGGGAACATATTTATAATGGAACAAGAGACCACTACTCACTTTCTCGTGGTCGAAAATTTCCGATTTTAGGGAGAAGAGGATTAACTATTTCTGCCATGAGCGGTATCGATACTGCTTTATGGGATATTAAAGGGAAAGCCTTAGGTGCACCTGTAGTTGAATTACTAGGTGGAAGTTGTCGTGATAAAATGCCCGCTTATGCTAGTGGCGGATGGGCAAAAGTAGATGCTATTGGTGAACAATTATTAGGCTATACATCAAAAGGATTCAGTGGTGTTAAAATGCGCGTTGGTATTATGGACCAAACCGTTGCTGAAAGCATTAAGCGGGTAAAAGCAGCACGAGAAGCTTTGCCTGACCATATAAAATTAATGACCGATGCCCACGGTACTTTTAGCGTGCCTGAAGCCAAACAATTTACCAAAGGCGTTGAAGATTGTAATTTATACTGGTTTGAAGAACCTATAAGCCCCGATAACAAAATAGGCACTGCTGAGGTGAGGGCCAACACATTTATCCCCATTGCCGCAGGAGAAAGCGAATACACAGCTTTTGATGTACGAGATTTAATTACAGAAAGAGCATTAGATGTATTACAACCAGATTGTGCAATTATAGGAGGTATCACCGAGGCCATGCGTGTATCGCAATTGGCACACACGTATCAATTAGAACTGGCTCCTCATTGTTGGGGATCTGCCTTTTCCTTTATGGCGGGGCTATCTGTAGCTTTTGCATCACCATCTGCAAACGTTATTGAATTCTCATTAGGTGGCAACCCAATGATGTATGATTTGGTAGAAGAAAATATAACCGTAGATAAGGAAGGAATGCTCATAGCTCCTGATAAACCTGGCTTAGGGCTTACCCCAAATTGGGATTTTGTAAAAGACTTTAAACAATAAATTATGGCAAAGGCAGTACATATAAATCACGTAGCACTTGTAGTGAGTAACTTAGAAGAAGCTTGTAAATTTTATGAAGAAGAATTGGGCTTAGAAGCTATTCCGGCATTTCTATTCGATTACCCAACGGCATTTTTTAAATTTAATGAAGAACAGCAATTACATTTAACGGAATGGGAAGACTCCTATTCGTTTAGAGGTCATATTTGCGTACAAGTAGATGATATTAATACTATATTCTTTCGGATGAAGGAACTTGGTGTTATTGATATTAAACCATGGGGTAAAGTTCGTCAATTACCTGATGGTGCTATTCAAATGTTTGTTCGTGACCCATCAGGAAATTTAGTCGAATTATCTTCTGTGCCAGGTGATTACATTAATCCAAAAATATTTGAAGACGAACTGTTCAAAGAAGGAATTTATGTATCCGGAAGAAATGATTTCCGTGGGTACAAATCTAAAGACGCTACCCTTTACCATAAATCAGATGAATAAAAATATCCTCTTGTTGGAAACCATTGCCGATGAAGCAATGCTATTACTGGAAGCCGCGGAGAATATTCGAATATTGAAAGGTTTTGATGAAACAACGCTTCAGCATCATATTTCAACTGAAAGAATCGATGCTATTATTACACGAGGCAAAGGTCAGGTGCGCGCCGATTTAATGAGTAAACTAACCAATCTAAAAGTAATTTCAAGATGTGGCGTAGGGTTAGATAATATTGATATATCTGAAGCTACCAAAAGAAATATCAAAGTAGTAAATGCCCCTAATTCTAACGCAGACACCATTGCAGAGCATACCATCGCACTTTTATTAATGCTACAACGCAATCTATATAACGCCATTACGATGGTTAAAGAAAATAGATGGGCCGATAGAGGCACGTATGTTGGTGATGAAAGTCATGGTAAAACCTTGGGCATTATCGGTATGGGGAATATTGGTAAAAAAGTGGCGAAAATTGCAACAGCTTTAGAAATGAAAGTTGTGTATTGGAGCGCCAAAAAAGAAGAAGTCCCCTACCCATTTTTAGATTTTGACACCCTTGTAAGCACTTCTGATAGTATTAGCCTGCATCTTCCTTTAACATCACAGACTGAAAATTTATTGAATGCCAGTGCATTTTCAAAAATGAAATCTAATGCTTTATTAGTCAACACAGCAAGAGGTGGTATTATTGACCAAAAGGAATTATTCAGCGCTTTACAGCATAAAAAAATAGCAGGTTTTGCTGCAGATGTATTAGCACAAGAACCACCAAAAAAAAATGACCCACTTCTACAATTAGATAATGTATTAATTACGGCGCATTTGGGCAGTTTAACAAAAACCACCTATACAAAAATGTGCACTATGACCGTTGAAAACACCTTTGCGATTTTAGCGGATAAGCAACCTATGGCTAATTGTATTTACAATAGAAATGAATTGAGCACTAACTAGAATACTATGAAAAATTACAAAAAACTACTCCTTATAGTTGTACTCATTAGTCCAATGATAGATCTATATGCTCAACTTACGGTTAACCAAGACCGTTTAGAAAAAAGAATAACCGAACTAGCCCAATTTGGCATACAAGAAAATGGAGAAACAGAACGAGTAGCTTTCAGTGATGCAGATATTGCTGCTCAACAATGGGTAATCTCACAATTAAAAGAAATGAGTATAGAGACCCATATCGATTTCGCAGGAAATGTAATTGGTATTCGAAAAGGAACAGACAAAACAAAAAAACCTATTTCATTTGGATCACATATAGATCGTGTTCCGCATGGCGGAAATTACGATGGCTGTGTTGGAAGCATGGCTACCTTAGAAGTTCTTAAGGTGCTTGATGAAAATAATGTTAAAACAAAGCATCCATTAGAAATCATAATTTTTTCAAATGAAGAAGGTGGTGTTGTAGGTAGTAGAGCAATTGCAGGTCAATTGAAAGAAACTGCCTTTGCTGTTAAAAACTCCACAGGGTATTCCATTGGTGAAGGTATGATGCGATTAGGTGGTGATACTACCAGACTTGCAGAAGTTGCTCGAAAAAAAGGGGCCGTTGCCGCTTTTTTAGAATTACATATTGAGCAAGGTGGTATATTAGAAAAAGAGAATCTTAACATTGGTATTGTAGAAGGTATCGTAGGTCTAAAATGGTGGAATGTTGAATTCAATGGTTTTGCAAATCATGCGGGCACGACACCCATGAATTCGAGACAAGATGCTTTATTGGCAGCAGCAAAATTTATCATCGAAGCAAACGAAGTAGCGACTAGTTTTGAGGGTGCGCAAGTTGCCACTGTCGGAAGAATATCTGCTGAACCAGGTGCGCCAAATGTAATACCCGGTAAGGTTGTTACAAGTTTAGAAATACGAGACCTTTCATCTGAAGTTATTGAAAAGGTCTATCAAGAAATTGAAAAACGCGCTACAGAAATTAGTAAAGCATCGGGGGTTGAAATTAAGCTTACTGCTTTAGACACAACGGCTGACCCAGCAATAATGGACACATCTATTCAGAAGGAAATAGAAAAAAGCATCAATTCACTTGGACTAAGTTATAAGACGATGCCGAGTGGCGCGGGCCATGATGCTCAAGACATGGCACTTATTGCTCCGACGGGAATGATATTCGTTCCAAGCAGAGGTGGCATTAGTCATTCTCCAAAAGAATTTACTTCCGCTTCCGATATGGCAAACGGCGCCAATGTGTTATTGAAAACTATTTTGGCGTTAGATAAAAATCTTGACTAAATGGATAACCAAGAACCCATACGAATTGAAATTAACCTAAACACCACTATAGATAAGGCCTGGGAAGCATTGACTAACGTCACCCAAATGCGTAAATGGTACTTTGAAAATATACCAGATTTTAAACCTGAAGAAGGCTTTGAAACCAAATTTGAAGTGAAAAGTGGAGAGCGAATATTTACCCATATTTGGAAAATCACCGAGGTAATTCCATTTAAAAAAATCTCCTATACTTGGAAGTTTGAAGAATATTCTGGCGAAGGCTTATCAATCTTTCAGTTGTCCACCGAAAATAACACCACACACTTAAAACTAGAAAGTCGAGTTCTTATGCCTTACCCTAAAGATATTCCTGAGTTTAAAAGAGAAAGTGGCGAAGCCGGATGGAATTATCTGATCAATAAAAATTTGGTGGAATTTTTACAAAAATCTAAGAATTTCTAAACACCATCTTTCCTGTTATTATCACTATTTTAGTTAAATCAAACCAAAGAACACATTCTAATGAAAAAACTACGATCACTTTTAGCCGTAACGCTATTACTATGCAACGCTGTTGTTAATGCACAAACCCAAAAAGATATTATTGAGGCCATTGAAAAAGAAGGCAATGGAAATTCACAGCTTGAACAACTAGCTTACGAGTTAATGGATCTTAACGGACCTAGGTTGGTAGGAACCCCCGAAATGAAAACTGCCCATGATTGGGCCATTAACACCTATAAAAAATGGGGTATTACTGCAGAAAATCAACAATGGGGAACTTGGAAAGGTTGGCAACGTGGCATCACCCATGTAGATATGGTGTCGCCTCGCGTAGTATCGCTACATGCCACACAATTAGCATGGAATCCTAGTACAGATAAAAAAGGAGTTACGGCTTCTTTAATCACGTTACCTAGCTTCGCTGATTCCTTAGCTTTTGTAAGTTGGTTACCTAATGTTAAAGGAAAAATAGTTATGGTAAGTATGTTACAACCTACTGGCCGACCAGATGAAAACTGGAAAGAATATGCTACGGAAGTTTCTTTTGAAAAAATGAAGTCTGAACGAGATTCATTAGAGAAAATTTGGAGACAGAATATTAGCAATACAGGCTATACGAGTAGAAATATCAATGCTGCTTTTGAAAAAGCAGGTGCAGTTGGTATTGCACAATCAAGATGGTCAGAAGGTTTTGGAGCAAATAAAATATTTAGTGCAGGTACTGAAAAAATTCCCGCAGTAGATATATCCTTAGAAGATTATGGTATGTTATACCGTATGGCCGAGCATGGTGCTAATCCGCAGATAAAAATAGTAGCGGAATCAAAAGACCTGGGTAAAGTGCCGACCTTCAATACCATTGCTACCATACCAGGAACAGAATTCCCAGATGAGTATGTAATTCTTTCAGCGCATTTCGATTCTTGGGATGGGGCGACAGGTGCTACAGACAATGGAACAGGAACTATCACCATGTTAGAAGCAGCTCGTATTCTTAAAAAAGTATATCCTAACCCAAAGAGAACCATATTAATTGGGCATTGGGGCAGTGAAGAACAAGGCTTAAACGGCTCAAGTTCTTTTGTTCAAGATCATCCAGAAATTGTTGCAGGCGTACAAGCTGTTTTCAATCAAGATAATGGTACTGGTCGTGTAGTTAATCTTTCAGGTCAAGGTTTTCTGCATGCTTATGATTATTTAGGTCGTTGGTTAGAGGCTGTACCTGAAGCCTATAAAAATGAAATTGAAACTACGTTCCCAGGGTCACCAGGCCGTGGAGGTTCTGATTACGCTTCCTTTGTTGCAGCCGGCGCACCTGCGTTTTCATTAAGCTCTCTAAGTTGGGATTATTGGAACTATACGTGGCATACGAATTTAGATACGTATGATAAAATCGTTTTTGATGATGTTCGAAACAACGCAATTCTTACAGCCATACTAACATATATGGCTTGTGAAGACCCTGAAAAAACATCACGTGAAAAAGCTGTTTTAGGCATTAACCCTAGATCAGGTGAAAAAGCAGAATGGCCAACACCAAGAACACCAGAACGTAACGGAGGGCAAGAATAAAATTTCCAAATAAAAAGACCAAAAACCAACCACATTATGAGAACCATCAAACTTTTACTTTTACTGCTGTTTATTTCTCCTTTAGCACTACAATCGCAACGTAGAAAAAATAAGGTCACCGAGCCAACGATTAAACTAGAAGATTCACTTTTTCAAGGATTAAAATGGCGAAATATA
>CAXBIJ010000182.1:0-7577 GCA_963975675.1 uncultured Maribacter sp.
AAACATACTACACAATTACTTGGCTAATATCTATTGGCAATATTTTCAGCAAAATAGATATAGGTTTTATGATCGTACCTCCACTGAAACTAAAGTAGACCAAATTGATTTTAGAACTTGGGACCTAAATACCCTTTTTCAAGAAATTGATTTTCATTTTCAAGCCTCATTAGACAACCCTGAAGCCTTACAGAAAATACCGGTTTCTAATTATAATACAATCTTACAGGTCGAAGAAAAGTCTTCAGAATTTAGGCCTACGTTATTCGACCTTTTAGCGCATACTTCGTTAAGCTTTTACACTACTAGTGAGAATAGTATACAAGAGCCCTTAGACGCCTTCAAAATAGACAATGCAGAACTGTTATGTGAAGCCTATTCCTTCAGTTTTATAAATTCTGAATCCAACAATACCGCATCACTGCAATCAAAAGCCTTGAAGATTTACCAGCAGTTGGTTTCTTTTCATATTGGCAATGCAGATATACGACCGTTAGTGTTAGTAGATATTGAGCGTTTACTTTTTACACATCAATATGCAACCTTTCCTGACAAGGATAACTTATTAATTGAAGTGCTACAAAACTCTGCAGAAAGCTTTAAAAACAGTCCGCTTTCTGGACAGTACACTTATGAAATAGCCTATCGTTTTCAACAAATGGGTGGTAGTTACAACCCAAAAACCAACAAAGAACATCAATGGAAACTGAAAGAAGCTATTGCACTATGTGATAAGGTGATTGCTACTTTTCCTAAAAGTAGAGCAGCAGAAAAGTGCCAAGCACTTAAATCTCAAATTGAAACGCCGTTTATTCAATTATTGACCGAGAAACACATTCCTACAAATACAATCGGTAGGTTATTAGTAACTTATAAGAACTATGAGAATATTCAATTAACAGCTTATAAAATTTCTAAAAAAGAATTAGAAAAACTTAACGAATTATATCCTGAAACTAAAAAATTATCCTTTCTAAAAAGTCTTCCTGTAGAAACAACATGGAATTCAACATTGAAAACTGAAAACGATTTTCAAACCCATAGCACCGAAATTTTTATGCCTGCATTGGCAAATGGACATTATGCCATTGTAGTACAATCTAAAGATAACAGCGACTCATTTTTCAGCTACGAAACCGTACAAGCAACCGATTTTGCACTTAGTGAAACCCTAACTGAAACGCATCAAATCTATCAAGTAATAAACCGTAATAATGGTAAGCCAATTGAAAGTGCTGAAGTAATTTTCAATTATCGCAAGAATTACAATTCCCCTGCAAAAAGTGAAAATTTTACAACCGACTCACAAGGTAAATTTGCAATTAAAAAAACTAAGGATAGTAGAAGTAGTATTACTATTACCATTAAAAAAGATAAGGAAATAGCCTATTTTGGCGATTATTATATCAATAGAAACTATTCTCAAAACACGGCCACAGTAAATAACACTTGTTTTCTTTTTACCGACCGTAGTATTTATAGACCAGGGCAACCTGTATACTTCAAAGGTATTGCGGTACAACAGGAAAATGAAAAATCAAGTTTATTAAAGAAAACCATTGCACAAGTAGAACTTCATGATGTAAATGGCCAAGAGATAGGAACCCAAGAGCTAGTCACCAATGAATTTGGTTCGTTTTCAGGAGAGTTTATACTCCCTGCAAGCAGTCTTAATGGTATGTTTTCTATTAACATCTATTCAGATGAAAGCAACATAGATGGCTATACAAGCTTCTCTGTTGAAGAATATAAGCGTCCAAAATTTGAAACTTCCTTCAATCCAATTAAGGAAATTTACAAAGTCAATGATAGCATTAACCTTTCTGGTAAAGCAACAGCATATGCAGGTAGTGCTATATCAGATGCCAAAGTAGTGTACCGGGTAAAAAGAATAGTAAACCTACCAAGATGGTATTATTGGTCACGACCATATTTTAATAGTACTCCGCAAGAAATTACGCATGGAGAAACTACTACCGATACCTCAGGTAATTATGAAATTATATTTAAGGCTTTGCCCGATTCAAGCATTGAAAAAAGCAATCTACCAACATTCAATTATGAAGTTACGGCAGATGTAACCGATGTCAACGGCGAAACACGTAGCACTACAACAAATGTTTACGTAGGGTATCATGCCCTGAATGTAAACTTGATGATACCAGATGTTCTTGACAAGCAAACAAAAGATGCTAAATTCAGCATCCTTAGCACCAATTTAAATGGAGGCTCTGTTGCTGCGAATGGTGTAATAAAATTATTTAAGCTTCAGGCACCCAATAATGTATTGCGTACAAGAGCATGGCCGGCCCCAGATTATGCAGGATTTACAAAACAGGAATTTAAAGAGTTGTACCCCCATGATGCTTACAAGGATGAAGACAATCCACTACACTGGGAGAAAGGTAAAATGGTATGGAAAACTACTTTTGATACCGGTAAGGCCTCAGAAATATCGCTAGGTAAAATTAAAAATTGGGATTCTGGCAAATATGTAATGGAACTTGAATCTAATGATAAATTCGGTCAAGCTGTAAAAGATGTTGCAATTATTACCCTAACAGGGGATGAAGAAGAATTAGCCGATAATCAATTATTTCAATTTAAAACGGACAAAAACGAGTATTCGATAGGCGACAAAGCAAAGATTACATTTTTATCGAATGCCAAAGACCTCAACATTATGGTTCATATTGAAAAAGACCATAAAGTAATAGATTCAATGCTCCTTAACCTCCATAACAATTCAAAAACTATAACCATTCCAGTTACTGAAAAAGATTTAGGGGGATTTGCCATTAACTTCAGTTATGCATTTTATAATTCATTTGAAGCACAAAGCCAAAATATTCAAGTGCCCTACCCAGATAGTGAATTAGAAATTGAAACCCTTACGTTTAGAGATAAATTAGCGCCAGGCACAAATGAAACTTGGTCATTTAAAGTAAAGGGACCAAAAGGAGATAAAGTATCGGCAGAGCTATTGGCAAGCATGTATGATGCGTCATTAGACCAGTTCGCATATCATAGTTGGAATTTTAATCCGCTATCTCGACCAACGTATTACTCATCAGAAAGAACAAGTGCTTCTAATAGCTTTTCAAAAAGCAATTTCAATACCTATCAAAGGTATGCTGGTAATAGCTATTCGGAATTAAGCTTTGACTCATTCGATTGGTTTGGACTACAAATTGGTAGTTACGGTATGTTATATAAATCGCGTAAAATGTCGAGGTCTGCTGCGCCAATGGAACTAGAAGTAATTGAAGACTCGGCAAATTTAGATGAAGTTGTAATTACAGGGTCAGGTATCGCGGCGGAAAAAGTGCAGGTTGAAAATTCCGTAAATGAACAGCCATCTATCAAAGCAACAACAAATTTTGATGCTGTGACCATTCGTAAAAATCTGCAAGAAACTGCTTTTTTCTTTCCGCAATTACAAACGGATAAAGAGGGTAATGTAACCTTTAGCTTTACAACTCCCGAGGCTTTGACCCGATGGAATTTGCAACTTTTAGCGCACACCAAAAATTTAGAGAGTACAACTAAAAATATGAGTACGGTAACTCAAAAAGAATTGATGGTGATACCAAATGCTCCTCGTTTTTTACGTGAAGGTGATGAAATTGTTATCAGTACAAAAATTGCCAATTTAACCGACAAGACACTTTCTGGCCAGGCCAAATTAGAATTGGTAGATGCTCAAACCGGATTAGATATTTTGACACGTTTAATTGAAACTCCTACAGAAGAAATTTCTCATCCTATTGGTGAAAGCTCTTTTGAAGTAGATTCTATGGGAAATACACAAGTATCATGGCAATTAAAAATACCCGATGGTCTACAAACTGTTCAATATAAGATTATTGCAAAAGCAGGCGATTTTAGCGATGGCGAGCAAAACATGTTGCCAGTATTAACAAACCGCACTATGGTAACCGAGTCAATGCCAATGTGGGTTCGTAGTAACCAGACCAAGACATTTAACTTAGATAAATTGAAGAATGTGTCTTCGCCTACACTCAAACATCATAAATTAACACTGGAAATTACGTCTAATCCGGCGTGGTATGCAGTACAGGCATTGCCTTATTTGATGGAGTACCCCTACGATTGCAACGAACAAACATTTTCAAAATACTATGCGAATCCCTTGGCGAGCCATATTGCTACCAGTAATCCTAGAATAAAGGAAGTGTTTGAACAATGGTCAAATTCAGATGCCTTACTAAGTAATCTAGAAAAAAATGAAGAATTAAAATCCTTATTAATTCAAGAAACACCATGGTTACGTGATGCACAATCTGAAAGTGAACAAAAGAAACGTATCGGGCTTCTATTCAATATGAACAAAATGCAGCATGAAGAAGCGCTAGCGTTAAACAAATTAAGTCAAAATCAAAAAGCAAATGGCTCATGGCCATGGTTTAATGGAGGCCCAGAAAACAGATACATTACTCAACATATACTAACTGGTTTAGGCCACCTAAAACATTTGAATGTTAACTCGGCTACTGATAGTAGGCAAACAGAAATGATTGATAAAGCTATTGGCTATTTAGATAGTGAGTTCTTGAAGGAGTATGATGAAATGAAGAAATATGCCAAGAATATAAATGATGACCATTTGAGTGCAACTCAGGTTCATTATTTATATATGAGAAGCTTTTTTAAGGAAATTAAAACTTCTAAAAAAGTGGATGAAGTAACGGCATATTACATCAATCAAGCACAAAAGTATTGGAAAAACCGAGGTTTATATGCTCAGGGAATGTTAGCATTGACCTTACATCGCAATGAGGACCTAAAAACTTCCACTAAAATTTTACGAGCTTTAGAAGAAAACAGTATTACAAGTGATGAATTAGGCATGTATTGGAAGAAAAATACAAGCTCTTGGTTTTGGCACCAAGCCCCTATAGAAACCCAAGCATTATTAATTGAAGCTTTTTCTGAAATTCGGCCATTGGATATCAAAACCATTGATAATCTTAAAATCTGGTTACTGAAAAACAAGCAAACCAATCAATGGAGTACCACAAAAGCAACCACCGAAGCAGTATATGCTTTATTATTAAAAGGCAATGATTGGCTATCAGTTACTGATGCTGTAGATGTTTTGGTAGGCGGACAAGCAATAAACCCTACTACATTAGAGGATGTAAAAATAGAAGCAGGTACAGGCTATTTCAAAACATCTTGGAACGGTAAAGAAATACAACCTAAAATGGGTGAAGTTCAAATAACGAAAAAAGGTAATGGTATTGCTTGGGGTGCGTTGTACTGGCAATATTTTGAGAATTTAGATAAGATAACATCTGCAGAAACTCCATTACAACTAAAGAAAAAATTGTTCTTGAAAAAGAATACGGCTACAGGTGAAGTGATTTCAGAAATCATGGAAGAAACTGAACTAAAAGTCGGCGACCTTGTTCGAGTACGCATCGAATTAAAAGCTGACCGTGATATGGAGTTTATTCACATGAAAGATATGCGCGCTGCAAGTTTTGAGCCAATGAATGTAATTTCTCAATATAAATGGCAAGATGGTTTAGGCTATTATGAAAGCACAAAAGATGCTAGTATCAATTTCTTTTTTGACTATTTACCAAAAGGTATTTATGTATTTGAATATGATGTACGTGTAAATAATGCTGGTAATTTCAGCAATGGCATTACTACCATTAAAAGTATGTATGCCCCAGAGTTTAGTAGTCATTCTGAAGGGGTTCGGGTCTTAGTGAAAGGCCAGTAAAATAACCGTTATTATGAGCACTGTTGAGATCAATATTAGTCTATGCTAAGGGCTTTCGACTGCGCTTAATATCACACACAAACAGTTTAACAACGAGCATAAAAAAAGGCGCTACTAAGTAGCGCCTTTTTCAAAATTGTAAAACAAAGTTTACCAAATATGCACTCTCTTTTCAGGAGCTAGATACATAGCATCACCTTCCTTAATACCAAAAGCATCGTAGAACTCTTGAATATTTAAAAGTGGCTGGGTAGCTCTAACCATTCCTGGAGAATGTGGATCTGTTTTAATTTGTGTTCTTAAAGCTTCATCTCTACTCTTAGTTCTCCAAACTGTTGCCCAAGACATAAAAAAGCGTTGCTCAGCTGTAAAACCATCAATATCCTCAGGACGACCATTCTCAGCGTAATATCTTTGAAGTCCGTCATAAGCACCTAACAATCCTCCTAAATCACCAATATTCTCACCTAAGGTAAATTTACCATTAACATTAACGCCTGGTAATACCGAAACACTATCGTACTGTACTGCTAATGCATCAGCCCTTGCAGTAAAAGCTTTCAAATCTTCATCTGTCCACCAGTTTTTTAAATTACCATCAGCATCGAAACGAGAACCACTATCATCAAAAGCGTGTGAAATTTCATGTCCGATTACTGCACCGATACCACCATAATTCACTGCCTCATCTGCCGTATAATTATAAAAAGGTGGTTGAAGTATCGCTGCCGGAAAAACAATCTCGTTATTAAGAGGATTAAAATAAGCGTTTACCGTTTGTGGAGACATACCCCATTTTGTTTTATCAACAGGTTCTCCTATTTCTGCAAAATTCTTTAATTCCTCCCATTTATCAACAGCGGTCATATTCTCGAAATAAGATTTATCCTTCGATACCATCATAGTAGAATAATCTTCCCATTTATCTGGATAGGCGATTTTCACTGTAAACTTATCTAACTTCTCAATCGCCTTTGTTTTGGTTGAATCGCTCATCCAATCCAATACAGAAATGCGCTCTTTGAAAGCCTCAATTACATTGGCAATCATAAGTTCGGCTTTTGCCTTTGCCTCTGGTGGAAATTTAGCATCAACATATAACTGACCTAAAGCTTCACCAACAGTACCATTCACAGTTGATAAAGCTCGCTCATCTGCAGGACGTTGTTCTTTTGCCCCACTTAAATACTTGCTGTAAAATTCCCAATCAGCTGTTTCTATATCGGTAGTTAATCTGCCCGCTGCACTATTAAAAGTATCCCATCTCACCAAACTTTTTATATCCTCTATAGGTGTTTCCTTCAAAAACTTGTCTAACGCTTTCGTATACCTCAACTGAGTAACCAAAAGTGTATCGAACTTTTTAGTAATACCTAAATCAGAAACAAGTTTATATAAATCAATTGTCGTTAACATCTTGTCAGCATCGGCGATAGATTTTGGATTATTATAATTTCTGGCATCTCTTCTTTCTACCTTATCTAACCGAGGTTCGGCAAGTTTGGTTTCCATAGCAAGAATTTTGTCGGCAGCTTTGGTAGCATCTGCTTCGGTATCTCCTAGCCTTTGCAACATTTTTGAAATGTGCTTTTTATACTCCTCACGAATTTCGATAGATTTTTCATCTTGCTCTAAATAAAAATCACGATCAGGTAGGCCTAATCCACTTGCTCCCAAATAAACAGCATTCATACTACTGTTATTTAAATCTGCACCTGCTCCGATACTTAAAAAGGGAGAAGAGACAGCAGCATTAGTGGCTAATATAGTTTGTAAATCTTTTAAATTCTTCACTGAAGCAATAGCTTCTAATGCAGGTTGT
>CAXBIJ010000183.1:0-7497 GCA_963975675.1 uncultured Maribacter sp.
GTGTAATATCTCACGCAAAGGAATATGGTTACGTATTTCAATCAAGTGAAATTTATGATGGTTTAAGTGCTGTGTATGACTATGGTCAGAATGGTGTTGAACTAAAAAAGAATATTCGCGAATATTGGTGGAAGGCAATGGTGCAACTCAATGACAATATTGTTGGGTTGGATGCAGCGATTTTTATGCATCCAACTACCTGGCAAGCCTCTGGTCATATTGATGCATTCAATGATCCATTAATCGATAATAAGGATTCTAAAAAAAGATATAGAGCTGATGTTTTGGTTGAAGATTATGTGGCCAAAATAGATGCTAAAATTGAAAAAGAAGTTAGCAAAGCTCAAAAACGTTTTGGAGATGCTTTTGATAAAAAGACATTCTTAGAAACGAATCAACGAGTGGTTGATTATCAAGAGCAAGGGAAAACCATTTTAACTAGATTAGGTAAATCTTTACAGAATGAAGATTTGGCAGATGTTAAAGCACTGATTGAGGAATTGGATATAGCTTGCCCAATGTCTGGTTCAAAAAACTGGACCGACGTTAGGCAATTCAACCTAATGTTTGGCACAAAGTTAGGTGCCAACGCAGAAAGTGCGATGGACTTATTTCTTAGGCCAGAAACAGCGCAGGGTATTTTCGTAAACTTTTTAAATGTTCAAAAATCTGGGCGAATGAAAATTCCATTCGGAATTGCTCAGACCGGTAAGGCTTTCAGAAATGAAATTGTTGCTAGACAATTTATTTTTAGAATGCGTGAATTTGAGCAAATGGAAATGCAATTCTTTATACAGCCTGGCACCCAAAAAGAATGGTATGAGATTTGGAAAGAGAAGAGAATGAAATGGCATTTATCTTTAGGCTTAGGGCAAGATAATTATCGTTTTCATGATCATGAGAAATTGGCGCATTATGCAGATGCCGCGGCAGATATTGAATTTCGTTTTCCTTTTGGATTTAAAGAATTGGAAGGAATACATTCCCGTACCGATTTTGACTTAAGTAGTCATGAAAAATTTTCAGGAAAGAAACTTCAGTACTTCGATCATGAGGTTAATAAAAACTACGTTCCTTACGTTCTAGAAACTTCCATAGGTTTAGATAGAATGTTTTTAGCGGTATTCTCAAATTCTCTCAAAGAGGAAGAATTAGAAAATAATACGACTAGAACTGTTCTTAAGTTACCAGCCGTTTTAGCGCCAGTTAAAGCAGCCATTTTACCTTTACTTAAAAAAGATGGTTTGCCAGAGATTGCGCAAAGCATTGTAGATGACCTTAAATGGGACTTTAACGTCACTTATGATGAAAAAGATGCTGTTGGTAGGCGTTATAGAAGACAGGATGCCAATGGTACGCCGTTTTGTATTACCGTTGACCATCAAACTTTAGAGGATCAAACAGTGACCATTAGACATAGGGATTCAATGGAGCAGGAGCGTGTAGCGATTTCAGCTTTAAAAAATATCATACATGCTGCGGTTGACATGAAGACTTGGTTGAAAAAAATGGAATAAGCTAAAGAGTATAGCTTAGCTTTAAATTCCCATAATAATTTAAATTGTTCCCAGGGTAGAAATACCTTGGGGCATTACCACCAAAGCTACTTGCATTTATTAACACAGATTGCGCGTACGTTGTGTCTGTTAAATTGTTAATACCAAAATCTAAACCGAGTAGTAGTTTCTCTAAAATCTGTTTCTTGTAACCTAATTTAACGTTGAGTAAATTAAACGATTTACTATAAAGAGTGTTGCCATCTGTTAAAGGAATTTCATCTATAAATTGATGTGTAATATTTGCATACAGGCCGTTGCCGAATGTAGTCTGTAGTCCGGTATTTAATTTATGTTTAGGAACTCCAGTTAATGAATTTCCACTATAATCTTCATTGGCTTCTTCATCAGTAAATTCAACAAAAGAATGATTGTTAAATGTGTAGCTTATAAATGGGGTAAGTATTATTTTATTTGAAATATTGAATTTATAATTCCAATCTAAATCAATGCCTTGATGTTTTGTCTTACCGGCATTACGACCAATATACTGGTCATCACCAACCCTTTTAGCAACAAGTAGATTCTTTATAGGCATCAAATAGAAAGCAATATCTAGTTTCATTCTTTCATCTTTGCTTTTATGTTCAATACCTAGTTCATAATTTGTTCCAGTTTCTTGTACTATATCAGGGTTTATAATTCCATCGGGAGTTAAGGTTTCTTCCAAACTAGGGTTTGAAAAACCACGACTAATATTCGCATACAATTGACTAGTTGCCGTAATTGAATAGTTGATATCTAAACTAGGTAAGAATAGTGTTTTAAAGTCTCTATTTGCACTAGTGTTCGTGTCGCCAGAATTAAACAAGTCTCTAAAGTCATAATGGGTTTTATTAACGTTTAAGCCCAACTGCGCAGTAAGTTTTGTTGTAAATGGATATGAGATGGTAGCAAAACTATTAATTTGACTTCGAAATTCTTTGTTTTTAGATAATTGATTGCCTTGTAAACTACCGTTACCATTGTTTTCTTGGTATAGATTTTGAAAAGTTCCCCATGTATATTCGTCGTTATAGAGTTCACCACCTAATGTGTAAGTAAGGGTATTCTCGGAAACAGTTAAACTTCCTGAAAATAAAGTTCTAAAACCGAAACAGTTAGTGTATTCATCTAAAATATTAAATGGTCGAGGTTCATAATGGTCTAAATATGTGTAGAATAAACTAGTAGTATTTTTTAGTTTAGTACCAGCTTTATAAGTGTGTGATAGGCCTATAATGCTATAGTTGTTGTCTTCATATCCCTGTGATGCTTTCCATGTGAATGCGGCTTGAGTTGGGTCTTCATCAAAATCTTCTTGACTAATTGAACTAGCTATTTGGGCTGAATAGTCAATATGATTAACTAAAAGCCCTAATTCACTTTTTTTGGATAGTTTAAAAATTGAGTTTAAAAGAAATCCGTCGCGTTCAAATCTATTGTTTTCTCGGTATCCATCAATTTCCATATGCCCGTATTGTAAGGTCATATAAAAATCATCTTGCGAATGCGTAAATCCTAAGCTGTTTTTTAAAAGACCATATGATCCAATGGTAGTGCTATTCGTAAGTTTTGTAGGTTGGTCGCTGAGTTGTTTTGTGTTTAAAATAATCGAACCGCCTAAATTTGTACCGAAACCAGTTCCCTTGGGGCCTTTAATGATTTCTATTGAAGTTAAGTTTTCTAAATCATAAGCTTCGATAGTAGAAAATCCGGTTCCATTTGTTACAGGAATATTATTGTAATAAAGCCTCAGTTTGTCAGTGCCAAATGCCGTTCTTGAGCCTACCCCTCTAATGGTAATTCTATTCGTATTCAGGGATCCAGATAATCCATATACTCCAGAGATTTGATTAATTGAGCTTATAAAATCAACAGGACTATAATTTTTGAAAACGTTTGCCCCAATTATTTGTGAGGGAATAATACCAATAGCATTCTTTGCAGTAAGTGTATCAATTAAAATAACTTCATCTAATACGGTGACACTGTCTTTTACAGATTTAGTTTGCGCCTTTGCACTAAAAGAGAATATTAATAAAAGAATAAGTAAAATCGATTTTTTCATAGGGAATTAAAACCCAAAAATACCCATTAAAATCGAAATCCTAAATTTAATCCGACCCTGAACATTAAGTCATTTTGAAAATCTTCAGGATTAATATTTCGGCCTATACCACCATTTATCTCAATGATAAATCGCTGGCTTCTAGTTGTCCATTTTGAACCAGCACCTAAACCAATAGCCGTTGTTGAGTAATCATAATTTCTATTACCTAATTCTTGTGAAACTACGTCGTCTTCACCAGTATAGTAAAGTCCAAATACCTCGGCAAAGAAGCCACTTCGAGGCTCATAGCCGAAATAAGCTCTAAAATTGGGGCCAATTCCAAAGTTTCCATTGTAATCAGTCGCATCACCATTAAAATAAATGGTTCCTCCTAAACTAGTATCCTCATTTAAATAGTATTCATAAGATGCTTCAACAGTGGTCGTGACCAAAAACTGACCAAAATTAAATTTTATCTCTTGACTATTTAGGTTGCTGGGATAGGCTTGTGCAAATGAATATGTTGAAAATGTAAATAATAGAACTGAAAGTATAATCTTGTTCATGAAAATATTTTTAGTAATGATACTTACATTACAAATAATGTTCCAAAGCTATGAAATTTGGATATTAATAGGTTGTAAGCTCACATAATCTATTACACTTTTCTATTTTTAACCTAAAAACAAAGGATGAAAATCATTTCCTACAATGTAAATGGGATAAGAGCAGCTGTAAAAAAAGGGTTTTTAGACTGGCTGGCAACGGTATCACCAGACGTTGTTTGTCTACAAGAAATAAAAGCTAACAAAGATCAATTGGATCTTACTTTATTTGAAGAAGCTGGATACAAATATAATTATTGGTTTAGTGCCCAAAAGAAGGGGTATAGTGGTGTTGCAATTCTTTCTAAGACTAAACCTGATACTGTGGTATTTGGTACAGGTATTGAATATATGGATTCTGAGGGTAGAAATATTAGGGCAGATTTTGGAGATGTATCAATCATGAGTATGTATTTGCCCTCTGGGACAAATATTCAGCGACTAGAACATAAACTCATGTATATGGCAGATTTTCAAGAGTATACAAATGAATTGCGAAAATCCAATCCGAACCTCATTATTCTTGGTGATTATAATATTTGTCATGAGGCAATAGATATTCATAACCCTGTTGGATTAAAAAATGTATCGGGATTTTTACCTGTAGAACGAGAATGGATCGGAGATTTTATGGATAGTGGTTTTATAGACAGTTTTAGAGAATTCAATTCTGAGCCAGATAATTATACCTGGTGGAGTTATAGGGCAAATGCCAGAAATAATAATAAAGGTTGGAGGTTAGATTATGGTATGGTCGCAAAATCTTTAAAAAATCGATTATCTCGTTCGGTAATTTTATCTGGTGCTAAGCATAGTGATCATTGCCCAATATTAATAGAGATAGATAGTTAGGTATATGAGTTAAAGGAAACCTCAATATATTCAGTAGTTTTGCGTTTTAATTATGAAAAAATTAAAATTTAATGATTTATACCAATTTACCACATACCGATATTGAAGTAAGTAGATTATGTTTGGGTACAATGACTTGGGGCAACCAGAATACGGAAGCTGAAGGTCATGAACAAATAAATTTCGCAGTGGATAAGGGTATAAATTTCTTAGATACGGCAGAGTTATATCCAATACCTGCTCATAAAGATAGATACGCAGCTACTGAGAAGATTATCGGTAGTTGGATTAAGAAGAATGGAAATAGGGAAGACCTAGTCATTGCATCAAAAATAGCAGGAAAGGCAGAGATGTCTAAATTCATTCGGACCACAGGTTTTACACGCGAATCAATTATTGAAGCTGTCGAGGGTAGTTTAGAAAGATTACAAACCGATTATATTGATTTGTACCAATTACATTGGCCAGATCGTAATACTAATTATTTCGGAAAAAGAGGTTTTACACATGATATAACAGATTATTGGGAAGACAATATTCATCAAGTTTTAGAGACTCTACGCGATTTAATTCGAGAGGGTAAAATAAGACATGTGGGTGTATCTAATGAAACCCCTTGGGGAATGATGCGTTTTTTAGAGGAAAGTAAAGTTCATAGTACGTTACCAAGAACGATAACAGTGCAAAATCCATACAGTCTTTTAAATAGATTATTTGAAGTTGGTATGGCAGAAATATCAGCTAGGGAGCAAGTTGGCTTATTGGCATATTCTCCATTAGGCTTTGGTGCATTAAGTGGTAAATATTTAGGTGATCGTATGCCCGAGGGTTCGCGATTAGCTCTTTTTCCTAATTATAGTAGATACATTGGTACAACTGCCGTAGAGGCGACAAAGAGGTACTATGAGTTGGCGCAAGCAAATGGTCTTTCTTTGGCGCAGATGGCTTTGGCTTTTGTTAATTCAAGATCTTTTGTGACTAGCACGATTATTGGAGCCACCACGATTCGTCAATTAGAAGAAAATATAGGGAGTATAGATGTTAACTTATCTGATGATATTCTAAAAGAAATTGAAGCAATACAGAATTTAATACCTAACCCTGCACCGTAATATGGAAAGTCTTGTTTTTTTAAAGGTTGGTTTTTGGCAAATAGTAGTTATACTAGTTGTAGTAATTGTTATTATGGTATTTGCAAGGATAATGCGAGATAAGCGTTAAACAAATAGGTTACGGGCAACTTCTTCAATTTTAGAGGCCAATAGTATTTTTATCTTTGTTGATTTGAGACCTATCTTATTGTTTTTAGACACTATAATTGTAGTGTAGCCTAATTTTTCTGCTTCTAGAATGCGCTGTTCAATACGTTGAACAGGTCTAATTTCACCTGCTAAACCAACTTCTGCGGCAAAACAAATGCCTTTATCAATTGGGATGTCTTCATTGCTCGAAAGTATTGCGGCTATAACAGCTAAATCAATGGCTGGGTCATCGACAGAAATGCCGCCTGTAATATTTAAGAAAACATCTTTAGCGCCTAATTTAAAACCAGCACGTTTTTCTAAAACTGCTAACAACATATTTAAACGTTTGGCATTGTAGCCTGTGGTGGATCGTTGAGGTGTACCGTAAACTGCGGTGCTAACGAGTGCTTGAATCTCAATAAGAAGGGGGCGCATACCCTCAACAGTAGAGGCAATTGCTGTACCACTTAATCCATCGTCATTTTTAGAAATAAGTACTTCTGATGGGTTATTGACTTCTCTTAAGCCACTGCCTTGCATCTCATAAATACCAAGTTCCGCAGTAGAGCCAAATCTATTTTTTAATGATCTAAGAATGCGATATACATAATTACGGTCACCTTCAAATTGTAAAACAGTATCGACCATGTGCTCTAAAATTTTTGGTCCTGCAATAGAGCCATCTTTGGTAATATGGCCAATGAGAATTACGGGTGTATTGGTTTCTTTGGCAAATTTTATAAGTTCAGCGGTACATTCGCGTATTTGTGAAATACTACCTGCAGCAGATTCGATATAATCTGAATGTAAAGTCTGAATGGAGTCGATTACCACAATATCTGGTTCTGTGGCTTCAATCTGCTTAAAGATGTTTTGTGTCTTTGTCTCTGTAAGTATGAGACAGGTTTTACTATTTGGGTGAATTCTATCGGCCCGCATTTTAATTTGCTTCTGACTTTCCTCCCCAGAAACATATAAAGTTTTATATGGTAATTTTAAGGCAATTTGAAGTAAAAGGGTGCTTTTTCCCACACCAGGCTCTCCGCCTAGTAATACTAAAGCGCCAGGCACTAATCCACCGCCTAAAACCCTATTGAATTCAAGGTCGAAGGTATTTAATCGAACTTCTTTTTCAATGTTTATCTCATTTACTAAAAGTGGTGTTGAGACTCTTTTTGAAGTTTGCGAAGGTGATTTCCAATTTACCT
>CAXBIJ010000184.1:0-7491 GCA_963975675.1 uncultured Maribacter sp.
ATCGCGATACGAATGGCATCGGGCGTTGCATCACGGTTTGCTTTATAGGCTTCATACATTTCAGTACGTTCCACACTTCCGCCTTTATCAAAACAAACAGCCAAATGATCTGGCTTCTCTCTTCTGATTACATCGAGCAAAGAATTCATGAATCCCATTATCGCAGACGTATCCATGCCTTTAGAGTTTATTCTAGGATTTTTTATCAAGGCATAATAGCCACGAAATATCAATGCATATGCGTCTAGCAAGAAGAGTCTTTTTTGATCTGCCATTTTTGAATATTAAATATGAGGGTTTAAAAGTACAAATTGAAAGGGAAACTAACCCCAAGATTAGGTGTGTGGTTAGACATTAGAATTTATTTAAGTCAACCTACCTTAACTTTTTAAATAACTATCTGATGGGTTATTTATATGACCATCTTTCGTATATGTTCTATAGGTGAACCCTGGGTGAATACAATAACCACCTGTTTCTCCTTTTTTATTAATGGCAATAAAGCCAATTTGAAAATCTTGTTTGTCTTTATTTTTTGCAATAATTCGTTTAACACCTTCTTCGCAAGCTTCTTGTGGTGACTTTCCTTGTCTCATTAATTCAACGATAAGAAAACTACCAACCGTTCTCACTACTTCTTCACCTACACCTGTTGCGGTTGCTCCACCAACTTCATTGTCAACAAAAAGTCCGGCTCCTATGATTGGAGAGTCTCCAACTCGACCAGCCATTTTGTAGGCCATGCCACTAGTTGTGCAAGCTCCTGAAATATCTCCCTTTTCATCAATAGCCAACATGCCTATGGTGTCATGATTTTCTATATTTATTATGGGCTTGTACTGTGAGGTTTCTTTCCATTTTAACCAAGCTTCTTTTGATTCTTCAGTCAATAAATCGGTTTTTTCAAAACCTTGCTCATATGCAAATTGTTCAGCTCCTTTACCTGCAAGCATAACATGTGGAGTTTCTTCCATTACCTTTCTAGCTACAGATATGGGATTCGCAATATTTTGCATTGCTAAAACAGCTCCGCAATTACCATCTTTATCCATAATACAAGCGTCTAAGGTGACATTGCCATCACGGTCAGGTCTGCCGCCCTTTCCAACAGTGCTATTTTTTAAATCGTTTTCTTCGACCATAACGCCTTGGTGAACGGCGTCTAGCGAGCTACCACCAATTTTTAATACTTCCCATGCCTTGGCAGTCGCGTTACCGAAATCCCAAGTGCAAATGGCGATAGGAATAACACCTGTAGAAGTTGTAGCTTTCGCAGTTGTTTTTTCAGTGCAAGATGCTAACAAAGGAGCTGACATTATACCTGCAGCTACTGTGCTTGAATTTCTTAGAAACTTTCTTCTTTTCATGGGTTGGGTTCTTTACTTTTAACAAGCCTAAATATAAGAATATGCTAGTAGAAGTTTGTGCTAATTCGTTAGAATCTGCCTTGGTTGCAGAACGTGCTGGTGCAGACCGCATTGAGTTGTGTTCTGAGTTGGCAGTAGGGGGCTTGACCCCATCTTACGGAATGTTGAAAGCGGTAAAAGAACAAGTGAGTATTCCTGTTCATGTATTGATTCGCCCTAGAAGTGGTGATTTTACCTATTCGGATGCCGAGTTTGATATTATGTTAACTGATATAAGACTATGCAAGGAGCTAGGATTTGAAGGAGTAGTTTCTGGAGTGCTTACCAAAAATTTTACTTTGGATGTAGAAAGAACACGAAAGTTAAGATCTTCAGCTGGTCATTTAAAGTTTACATTTCATAGAGCATTTGATTGGGTCATAGATCCATTGAGCACACTTAAACTACTAAATGATTTAGAGGTAGATTATATTTTGTCTTCCGGTCAGCAAAAGTCTGCGCCATTAGGTATCGATTTATTGGCTGATTTAATGCAGCAAAATTATCGTGTTCAAATAATGCCCGGTTCAGGAATAAATGCAGGTAATGTTGAACTTTTTAAGAAAAAGGGTTTTAATGTTGCTCATTTGTCCGGTACTGCAATGATTGAAACTTTGTCTAAAGCACCGCTGATTTCTATGAATACAAGTAGTTTTTTAAGTGATGATCATGTAGCGGCTACACAGTTAGATAAAATAAAGGCAGTGATGAATAAGGTTAAATAAAATGCAAATGAGCTCTTATAAAGCTGTTATACGGATATCTTTGTAAAAAAGAATTTATGACACGTTGGATTATTTTCATCTTGGTTTATATAGCACTGGGGTTTTATGTAATACAAGCCTTAAAAACAATTGCTAAGCAGCCATGGTGGTATTATTTATACATTATTGTTTCGCTTGCGGTTATGGTCAATTTTATATATCAGTTTACTGTAGGTGATGATACTAGTCGAGTTTTAAATGTGCCTAAAAGCTATGCGTTTGGACTTTTATTGACAATACTTACTTTTAATATCATAACCATTATTTTTTTATTTTCTGAAGATTTGTACAGAATTACTACCGGAATTTATCATAAAATTTATGGGGTAGACAAAGAATTTGGTCTGCCGGCACGTAGGCGATTTTTGAGTTTAATTGCGCTTGGCATAGCTTCAATACCTTTTGGCGCGCTTCTTTACGGCATGTATAAAGGTAAATACAATTTTAAGGTTTTAAAATATACTTTAGAGTTTGAAGATCTCCCTGATGGTTTTAATGGATATCAAATTACCCAGATTTCAGATATTCATAGCGGCAGTTTTGATGATAGGAAAATGATTGAATATGGTGTTGAACTGATTAATAGGCAAAAAAGTGATGTGCTTTTGTTTACAGGTGATATGGTAAATAACATGACTTCAGAAATGCTTCCGTGGGCAGATTTATTCTCAACCTTAGAAGCTAAAGATGGTAAATTTTCTGTTTTAGGTAATCATGATTATGGAGATTATATACCATGGGAGACTGAGGAACTTAAGAGTCAGAATTTAGAAGACCTGAAAGTGTTGCAAAGAGAAATGGGTTTTGAATTGTTGCTGAATGAACATAGGTATTTGCAAAAAGGTGATGATAAAATTGCGCTAGTTGGTGTTGAAAATTGGGGAAAAGGTGGATTTAAAAAAGCCGGAGACCTAAAAAAAGCTACCTCTCAAATTAATAGGGATGATTTTAAGATACTAATGAGTCATGATCCATCACATTGGGAAATGGAAGTGATCAACGATCCATATCATTACCATTTAACTTTAAGTGGACATACTCATGGGATGCAATTTGGTATTGAAATACCAGGATGGATTAAATGGAGTCCAGTAAAATGGAGATATCCTTATTGGGCAGGTATTTATAAAGAAATGGGGCAGTTCATTAATGTAAATAGAGGTTTTGGCTTTTTAGGCTATCCAGGAAGGGTAGGAATATGGCCTGAAATTACGGTCATTACATTGCGAAAAAAGGCATTAACATGATTTTAACCCTTTTAGAGGTCTACAAATGCATTGTCTAGGGTAGTATTTTAACAATTTTTATTACATTTGGCTAACATAGTAAAGCATTTTATATGTCCAAATTTGGTGAGCTTATAGATTTACAAGTACCAGTTCTTCTCGATTTTTATGCAGAGTGGAATGAACAGTCCACTGCAATGCATCCTGTGTTGCGAGATGTTGCTGCTGCTTTAGGTGATAGAGGTAAGGTTATTAAAATTGATGTGGATAAAAATAAGGAGCTTTCTCAAGCTTTGCGTGTTAAAGGTCTTCCTACATTAATGATCTATAAAAAAGGTGAAATGGTGTGGCGCCAAAGTGGCGAGCAAGATGCCAATACGCTTATTGGTATTCTTAAAGAGTACGTTTAAATTTCCTGAATAAATTCGTTTTTCTAAATATAGCTTTGGGCGAAAACCCAAAGCTAATTATTGTGCAGTAAAACCAACGGTGTCTTGTAATCTGTCGGTATTTGTATTATCTGTTTGAATTGTATCTGAAACTGGTAATGTATCTATCATGTCAGGGTCAGATTCTAAAACGCCCTTTTGTAGGGGCATATCATCCTCGTCTTTATAGAAATGTTGGAATTTATCTATATACTCATTAAATATTAAGGTTTCTTTCTCAGCCATGTCTTCGGTATCGTTGGCGATGATGGTATCTATATTACGTCTATAGGCTTCCATATCTGCAATAATTTCATCAATACTACTGTATTGCTCATCTAAACTTACCGAAGCGTAATATTCTAATCGTTCTTGATATTTCTTCTTCAATGTTTCGAAAAGTTCACGTGCTTTCTGGCTTTCACCAACTTTATAGTATCCGTCAATAAACGGTTCTATAAGCGTGTAGTATCCGAATTTTTCAACCGGCATATTTGTAATGGATATTTCGATAATATCTTTTGCCTTATCTATTTTATTCTCTTTGATTAATGCTTCCATCAATCGAGCTAAATTGCCTCTAAAAGAAACACTTTGTATGCGCGTTTGGGTATCGTGGTAAATATCACCACCTGCATTGCCCCAATCCCATTTCTTAACAATATCATACATTAAGTCTGTATCTATACGCCCTAATTCAAACGCATTAGGGCGCTCAGTACGTATAGGAACCAATTTGTACGCCAAACCATCTAATTGCAGATAATCTTTCATCCATAGATATTCAGCATCATCAAAACTTCCACCAGAAAAATACAATGGTCTTTTCCAATCATTGTTGGCTAAAATATCTAACATCATCATGCTTTTTTTGGTAATGGCACCGGGTAAGTCAATGTCTATAAAATCAACAATCAAATCTGCATCTTTTTCTTTAACCAGACCACTACTTAATACATTTTGTTTGTTAACAGGAACTCTTATTTTTTTAGTAGGATAGTACACCATATTTTGCGTGTCTTCAGAGTACTGACTTAAATCTGCACCATTTTGTTCAAAAAGATACTTCAGCTTTGTTCTAGGCTTATCACTGTCGATCCAGTTAATGAAATCTTTAATTGGCCATCTATTTTCGGTAATACCTTGGTGGTAGAGTACATCACGCGAACCCCATCTATATTTTTCATGTGAAATTTGAGATGGTATAGGAGCGCTTTCATAGGCAGCAACCTTCATTTGGTCAACATACCAGTCAGTTTCAAAAAGACTTGTACAAACTACACGAACATCGGTTCTATAGTGCTCTATTTCTTGAGCATACCAAATAGGGAAAGTATCGTTATCACCAATAGTAAAAAGAATGGCCCCGGCATCTTCTTGACAAGAATCTAAATATGCTTTTGCAGAGGAGTTCGCCGTAAAACGATTAGATCTATCATGGTCATCCCAGTTTTGTATTGCCATTACTGTTGGCACAGCGAGTAGCGTAACAACAACTACAACTGGGGCTAATATTTTCGGCGTTATCCAATCTTTAAAACTGTCGTATAGTCCATAAACACCTAGACCAATCCATAGCGCGAAAACATAGAAAGAACCAACTAAGGAATAATCTCGTTCACGAGGTTGAAAAATACCTGGATTGGTGTAGAATTGTATTGCCAAACCTGTAAAAAGGAAGAAAATTAATAAGACCCAAAACTGTTTTTTGTCTTTTGAAAATTGAAAAACAATACCAATTATACCTAATAATAGCGGTAAAAAGAAGTAAGTATTTCTACCAGGATTATTCTGAATATCACTGGGTAAATTATCTTGACTGCCTAATCGATAACTATCTAAGAAATTAATACCGCTTAACCAATTTCCATTATCGTTGTAGCGACCTTGTACATCATTCTGCTTACCTACAAAGTTCCACATGAAATAGCGTAGATACATGTAATTGAATTGAAATTCAACCATGTATTTAACGTTGTCCCAAATAGTTGGGGGCTGAACTTCAATATATTCATCGAAGCGTTTTAAAAAACTAATATATTGATCTGCACCAATTTCCCCATTCGCAAAACCAACTTTAATCTGCTCGGCTGCTTGTCTTAATTCTTGATTTGGTTGTGTAATTTTAAAATCTAACGCACCAAAATAACGCATGTAATTCTCAGCATTCTGTGAACTCCACATTCTAGGCAATAGGCCTTGATGTTTTGGATTAGGGCCTTGAACCGAATTTTTGAATTTGTTTACAACAATATACTTGCCTAGTGTATAGTCTTTTTCATACTTAGGTTTGCCATCTTGGTCTTCACCCGCTGAGGCAAACATATCTGAATAATAAGTGCCATAAACAGGACTATCTACACCTGGGTATTGCTCTCTGTTGTAATATGCTAAAAGCGCTCTTGCGTCTTCTGGATTATTCTCATTAATAACCACCTTGGCATTGGCTCTTATGGGCAACATTAACCATGATGAAAATCCTAAGAATAAAAACATCAAACATAAAACTAGGGTGTTTGCGGTTCTATAATTATTCTTACGGGTGTAATTCAATCCAAAATAAAAGGTAGCTATGAAAAGTAGTCCAATAATTATTGACCCTGAATTAAATGGTAATCCTATGCTATTGATAAAAAATACCTCTCCCCATCCAAAAAGTTGAAGTATATAGGTCAATGAAAATTTATAAACCAACATTAATATTGCAATTACAATGATATTGGCCAATAAGAAATTCTTTACGGTAGTCTTTTTGTAGGTTTTAAAATAATACAATAGACCTATTGAGGGTATGGCTAAGAAGCCCATGAACTGAATTCCGAAAGTAAGGCCAACAACAAAGGATATTAAAATAATCCATCGATTACCACGTGGATCCTCTAAATTATCAGTCCATTTTAAGCCTAACCATAATAATAAGGCCATAATGAAACTTGCCGTTGCATAAACCTCTGTTTCCACTGCATTGAACCAAAAACTATCAGAATAAGTAAAGGCAAGTGAGCCAACTAAAGCACTTCCAAAAACAGCAATCGCTTTACTGTTAGTGAACGGACCATCTTTATCGATAAGTTTTCTGGTTATATTGGTAATTGTCCAGAACATGAATAAAATAGTAAATGCACTAGAAACACCTGATACTAAATTCACCATCATAGCAACTTTGCTAGGCTCAAATGCGAACATAGAGAAAAATGCCCCTATCATTTGCAGTAATGGAGCGCCTGGTGGATGTCCCACCTGTAGCTTTGCAGCTGTAGCTATATACTCGCCAGCATCCCAAAAACTATTTGTGGGTTCTACTGTAATATAGTATGTAATAAGTGCTATGAAAAATACGGACCATCCTAATATGGTGTCCCACTTGTGGTAGTTCTTTGAAAACATGAAGCTTGGGTTAAACCTAAGTGGCGAATTTACTAATTTATATAGATAAGTTTGTACTATTTTTATAAACCTTTAACAGGGTAAAAGCACTATTTTTTCATTATTACATTAAAAAATGTTTGGTGAAACCAAACTTTGTTTTAAATTTGCACCCTCTTAGAAGGTATTGGCCCATGGTGTAATGGTAACACTTCGGTTTTTGGTACCGTCATTCAAGGTTCGAGTCCTTGTGGGCCAACTAATGAGAACAAAGAAAATCCCTATGTCATTATGATATGGG
>CAXBIJ010000185.1:0-7483 GCA_963975675.1 uncultured Maribacter sp.
GTTTTTTTAGAAATGCCAATTTCATTGGCAATATCATCCATTGTAATGCTCTTAAAGCCACGCTCTAAAAATAAATCTGATGCGGCGTCGCGAATTTTTTCTTTCATAACGGGTGCAAATATAGGTCAGGAAACTTTAAAAACTAAAAAAGTTTCCAAAGTTTTACAATTATTTTATATCCAGCCATTTTTATAACACTTTGTTCATAGAAGCGTTTCAGTCTTCATAGCTCTTGTATGCTTGTTCGCTTTCATTTTCCCAATATTCATCGTAATATTTCTATTGCGAAAAATCTTTTGTGATTGAGCTACACGGGTTGACATTGAATCGATTTTTAATTTTTTATGGCTAGTTTCCCTCCAAATCCAAACTTGATTTTAAATAGTAGAAGAACTCCGTCTGCTAACCATAGTCAATTTCAGGCAACCTAAATATGTCTGGCATAAGCGAATTGTATAATCGCATAAAACCTGTAATTTTATTTTCCATAGCAATGAAAATAAAACCGCCAAAGTCGTTTTATGACAATGCATCTAAGAGTCTTGAGAAAATTCGTTAGGCAATTTATTGATTGATATTATCGGAATCACTTTCTAATGCTTCTTTAATTTTAGATTGAATATAGCGACTAAGGTTGCTATACCCTTCTTCAAAAAATTGTTCAGATAAGTATTATTTTCTTGATAAGATGCCATGCAAGGGTTTTCAATTGGTCTTCATTTATAAAGGCCCAAATTTTGAAGGTTTTTGCATTTTTGTAGAAGGTTTTTGCTATTATTTGAAGTAGAGCACTTTTATTTTTTTGCTAGCCTTCTTTTACGATATAGAAAATAAGCTATAATATATACTATAATACCACTTATAAAGTACCAAACATAAGGTTGGTTTTTTGCAGGTGTATTTACTTCTATTATTTGTAATTGTTGATTTACGTTTACTTGGGTTACTATTTGTTGTTTGCCTCCTGTCCAATCTACAATTACAGAATCGACCATAGAATTAGTACCCAAGCCAAAATGTGCTATCACTGAATTTTGAGAAAGATGGCTTGATCCACCCCCATCAATTTCTCGAATTATTTTTTTACCATTGGCAATAATAGCTACTCTTGAACCAATACCATTAGCTTCAGCGTCTATACCTTTAAGTGCTACTTTAAGCCAATTGCCATTGGCGATGTCGTTTCGAAAGAGCTTTGTTGTAGAGGGTATAGGATAATTTAAAATGGGCTTTTGATTTACTACCAATAGATCCATATCTCCATCATTGTCCATATCAAAAATCACAGAGCCCCTACCGATACCATAATCATTAATGGCTAATTCTCTACCTTTCTCAGTAAATGTATTGGCGTTATTCTCGAAATAAAAATTACCCATTGGCGTGCAGTTCGGGTTTAAATCTCCATTGGAGACAAATAAATCTAAATCTTCATCGTGGTCGAAATCTGCGAAATTCGCACCCCAACTAATTGCTAAATTGTATGTGCCCAGTTCTTTTGCTCTGTCAATAAAAGGCAAATCGTTACCCTGGTTCTCCATTAGCATATTGAACTTTATATTGGTGATATAATAATCCATCCACCCATCGTTATTATAATCACCCACAGCGGCGCCCATGGCATTGATTTTTAGGTCCATGCCCGTTTCTTTACTAACATCTTCGAAATGTTCACTTGGATATTCATTTCTGTAAAGAAAATTTGGCACTGCTTTATATCCAAAATCTTGGTTCACCAATAAATCTTGGTCTTGGTCATTATCAAAATCTGTGAAAACACCGCCAAAACCAAATCCCTTATGGCCTAAACCATAATCCTCATAAACGTTTTCATATTTTTTGCCACGGTTGTTTTGCAATAAATAGCTTTTTGCCGTTTGGTTAGCACTTACTATTGTTGCGTCTTTTATCACCCCTAGTTTACCAGTAAATTCTTGAAAATAATTACCAACGAATAGGTCTGGATAGCCATCTGCATTAATGTCACCAAAGCTAGGTCCTGTGCTAAAGGAGTTCAAATCCTCTAGTCCATATTCATCTGTTACGTCCTTAAACGTCGAATTACCTTGATTTAAGAATAACAGATTTTTTGCTCTAGGAATCACGTTCTTACCATCTGTAGTTGTTATTGTGGTAATAAATAAATCTCTGAAACCATCCTTATTTACGTCGGCACTTACTATACCTTGGGTTACATATTCATTTGTTACCTCTAAACCAGAGCCTTCGAAAATATCTTTAAAAGTTCCATTACCATTATTTAGATATAACCTATCTGATTTTATTCCGCTGGTAATATAAAGGTCTTCGTAGCCATCATTATTTACATCAAACACAGTAACCCCTCCACCAAAAGTTCCTTCATAAACTTGATATTCATGATTAATACCTGAAGATTCTGTTATGTCGGTAAATGTTTGTTGTGCTAGGCCTTTCAATCCTAAAGAAAGAAAAAAGAAATTTAGAAGTATCGTTTTTATGATTAAGTTATTTTTCATCTAATTTTTTCCAATCTAATCCGACTACATTCTTTGCTATTTCTATACCATTTTCTAGACCTACTTCATTGTCTAACTGTGTATGAATACCACCATAAAATCGAGAATCTGCAGTTTCTTGGGCGGCTTCCCAAAAAGTATCAAAGGATCTAATGACAAAATCGGTCTCCTTTAATTCATCTCTCTCTCTGCCTTCGTGAGCCCTGTCAGTAAATCTGAATTCTTTACCGAAATTATGTTCTAAAACGGTGGCCGCTGCTGCAGCTTGAATTGCATGCCCTGAAGGAAAAGAAGGAAAAGGTGGGTCGGGCCAAAATGATTCCCATTCTTCATCTATGTATTTTGGGATAAAAGTATTGGGTCGTTCTGTAAAGAACTGATATTTCCATTTCCAACAATTGATAAAGGCATCTGCAACGGCCATGCCTACTTGGGCATATACCTGTGCACATTCTATCATGGTTGAATCATGGCCTTCTAAAGCCAAGATTGCGAAGTAATAAGAATGACCAGGTGGTGTAAAGCTTACATCGGGATCGTCGCCCCACCAAATTGCGGCTTCCTTTTCTTTTTGTGTCAGCTCAAGGTCCTTTAAATAAACATTTTCAAACTGTTTGTAATATGGAGAGCCTATAGTGGTGTCATATGGAATTATTTGCGGGTCATCTACTTTTTCATTGTTTGAAACGAATGTTCTATTTTCACCCCAATGTGGGTGTAACGGGTAATGACTAAAAGATTGCGCAAATAATGGAGGTTTCCATGACCCCGGTCTTTCTGGGTGTACCATGGTTTTGTCAAAATTATGAAGATATCCCCTATGACCACCGTCTGTTTTTGACCACTCAAAGATTGTATTAGCAATTGATTTTCCGAATGCGACAGAACGTAAGACAGTTTCGTTATCAATACCTTGTTGAAATTGATTAAAAACAACTTGTTCAAGCGAATCAATTTTTTGAATATTTTCGTCGGATGTTTGAACGTAAATTTTCTTTAAAATTTCTGATTGTGATGCATTTAAGGAAAGTGCCCAGTTATATTCTTTTGTTGGGTCAATTTTAGGAAGCAATTCTAGACCGTTTAGTTGCCTATTCATTGAGTTGTATTCTTCAAAACCAGGAACAATCGATTCATACATCGTTAATCCTATATAACCAAAAGCCCTTGATGCAAAAGTGGGAGAGTTTGAAGGTGTATAGCGGGTAATAAACAAAGTCATATTAGCCCATTCCATTGCTACATCTTTATCGTTGAGTTTAGCTGGTTCTATAGTAGAACATGCCATTGACATTATGAACAGAAGAACTAGAGATAATCTATTTATTATTTTCTTTTTTGAAATAGTCATTGTATAAGTAAAGCTATTTTAACAGTTTGTAAGTCTCGGTAGACAACCCATAACTGGTAAATATTAATTCATCATTTATTAGTAATGCGTGGGGGTTACTTCCTTTTATAGAAAGACCTGAATTACTTTGGGTAACATAGTTAAAATTCCCTTTACCATCACCGAAAAGGACAGTGCCGTAGTTAGCGTCAAATTTTCCTATTCTTAATTTATAAAAGTCATTGTTACCCAGTAACAGAATATCAATATTTCCGTCTTTATTAAGGTCAGTAGATAGTATTTCTGATATTGGTGAGAATTGGGCTTGTACAGGTAATGATACCATTTCGTATTTTTCTCCAACCGTGCTTAGTAATACTGTAGTTTCTTGATGTGTACTCGATAGTTTTTTTGCATTTTGTAATTCGGTCTTATTAAAGATGTCAGACATACCTGCGTCTGAATATTTCTCATAGCTGGTAAAGCGCTGGCGTAAACTTGCTAACTGACCTAAAAGCTCATCTCTAGTTAAGTAGGGAAAACTTTTGCCGTCAACATAAAAATTTAATATTGGGTCTATTGAGCCATTATTATCGAAATCGGAATAGTATAATTCTGCAGGGGTCTCAGGGCTTAATTTAAATTGAGTATTAGCACCTATGTTTCCTGCAATTATATCTGGTTTTCCATCTTTATTTAAATCTGCTAGTTCAAGGCGGGTCCATAGACCAGATAAGGGTTCTGTTAAAAATCTATTGGTTTCATTCAATAATTTTCCATTCTTATTTAAATATATTGAGATTGGAGCCCACTCTGCTACTATTACAAGATCTTCTATTTTGTCACCATCCATATCTGCCCAGGCGGCATCGGTAACCATACCAGGGTTCTTTAATGCAGGTTGTATATCACTTGTTTTATCACTATAATTACCCTTGCCATCATTTAGTAGAATAAAGCTTCTTGGTATTTCGGGATATCTACCCGGAACAACATAACCACCCACAAAAATATCTATGAATGAATCGTTATTGATGTCTGATACGGAAACTGTACCCGTACTTATATTCATAATTGGTAAAGCCGATTTAGTTTTTATAAAATCACCTTTTCCATTACCAAGATAAAGTCGGTCTTGTAGTTTAGTGTCTTTTTCAGAGAAGTCATGATAACCACCACTGGCAATATAGATATCTAAATTACCATCGGCATTGGCATCGAATATGGCAATATCAGTATCAAAACTAGTCTTGTCTAGCTCAAAATCTGGAACATCTTTACGAATAAATTTCTTTGATTTAGTTTGGATAAACAAACTGGCAGCTTGTCCTGCACCACCACCAACTATAATATCTTCAAGGCCATCATTGTTCAGGTCTGCCTTTGTCATTGCTGGACCATTATGAGATAACTGCTTTAATAAAAGCGATTGCCTTTTAAAATCATTGATTGGAGATGGATTATGTTTAAAGTTAATTAGAGATTCTGTTTTTGCAAATAGTAAGTCAGGTTTAACCACCTCTGATTTTAATGGACTAGCATTACTTTCTTCTACAACCAACAATTTATTTGCTAAAATGTCTTTTAGCGTTTCTTTTTTACCTGAATTCCATTCTATTAATAATGAATCAATTTTAGTATTCTCACCAAAACCAAAATGTAATATGGTTGATACGGTTGATAAATATCCCTGAGTTGGCATCTGTTCTATAACCTGTACTTGTCCGTTCGAGAATGCACTTATTTTTGTGCCAATACCATTGGTGTTTTTGTTTTCTCCTTTAAGTTTAATATTTAAAAATGTATTGTTCTTTTTAGAACTATCATTTCGGTAAATAAAAGCTGGCTTGTTAATATTATTGACTACTAGGTCTAAGTCACCATCATTATCTAAATCGGTGTAAATAGCCCCATTGCTATTTGCCGGTTGGTCAATGCCAGCATGCGAAGTATTGTCTTTGAAATTGATGCCATCTGTATTGGTGTAATAGAAATTTGTCAAGTCTGATGCAGGCATTTTTTTAATAAGCTCTAAAACATCTTGACGCTGTAACCTTCCTTTCGATTGCACAAAATCTTCCATGTAATTGATGAAGTCTAAATTGGTGTAATCTCTATAATATCCATTGGTGATAAATAAATCTTTTAGACCATCGTTGTCAAAATCTGCGAATAGGGGAGCCCAGCTCCAATCTGTATTTGAAATACCTGAAAGCTGACCAATTTCACTGAAAGTCTTATCGCCGTTATTTAATTGTAGCATGTTTCGCATATACTGATGATGAAAACCACTTCTAATATTCAAGTCAAATTTCTCATAGTTATCAGGAGAAAGCAATAACTTTTGACGCTTATTATTTTTAGGTAGCATGTCTAAAGTGAAGATATCTTGCCAACCATCATTATTTATATCTGCAACATTATTACCCATTGAGAAATGGCTCGTATGTCCCATTTGCTTACCTAATTGGTCTGTAAATGTGCCGTTTTTATTGTTGATATATAAATAATCAGGAACCGTATAATCGTTCGATATATAGAAATCTTGCCAGCCATCATTATTTATATCACTTATAGCGATGCCTAAGCCATATGTTAGAGCAGAACCGCTAACTCCAGATTTTTCAGTAATATCGTAAAATTTGTTCTCTCTTTGCTCAAATAGTCGTGTACCCTGTAATGGGTCATCTTTTTTTAAAAATTCTTTGGTGCTTACTTCATTAAGAACAGGTAGTGATTTAGGATTATGGTTTAATAGAAGCATATCTAAGTCACCATCTTTGTCATAATCAAAGAAATAACCTTGATTGCTATAAGCTGCACTTGCTAACCCATATTCTTCAGCTTGTTCTTTAAAAATAGGAATATTATTGGCGTCGTTTCCTTGATTAATAAAAAGTTGATTTTTCCTTTTAACATCAGGTAAGGCTCCTGAATAGCATAAATACAAATCTAATTTTCCGTCTCCATTTACATCAGCAGAAGTAATACCGGTTTTCCAAGGGCCGGGTCTTCCTTCAACTTTAGAAAGTGCAGTAACGTCTTTGAACTTAAAGTCGCCTTCATTTAAATAAAATTTGTTCTCTCCCATATTTGAAGAAAAATATAAATCTTGTAAACCGTCATTGTTAAAATCACCTGTTGCTACACCGCCACCATTGTACAGGTATTCATAAACTAATACATTAGCATTTAACCCCTCCTTTAGTGTATTTTGAAAAGAAATGTTTGTTTCGACTTCAGGTAATAGCGTAAAAAGCGATTCCTTTTTGTCGGTTTCTATATTAGAAATAATATCGTTTTTTTTAGTCTCATTTGTACAACTTTGAAGTAGTATAAATAAAATAAAAAGTAAGGAAACTAGATTTTTAACCATTTGCTTAAAAGTAAAAAATCTATCCCAAAAAGGGATAGATTTTTTCATTAACTCAATATAAAACTAACTCAACAATAAATTTATTTAATAACCAGGATTCTGAACTAATAGCTCATTACGGTTAATTTCATCTCTGCTTAATGGCATGTAGTACATTTTGTCATCCCAAGTTCTTGTCTCATTATCATTATTGTCTACAACGGTATAGGTGTAATTATATACTGTTGGGTCGTATTGATATGGAGTTCTCGGAGTAGCACCCGCTTTTAGGGTAGCAGT
>CAXBIJ010000186.1:0-7475 GCA_963975675.1 uncultured Maribacter sp.
AGTTCTACCCGCTGCAATTGCAGCTGGTTTCACCTGTTCAGCAGTTGGTGCTTTTAAATGATGAGAACTTGCTCCATTTTTTACATAGTTCAAAATATCATCTTTTGTAACCCTACCGTCTTTACCAGTACCTGATATAGTCTCTAGCGCTTCAAAGGAAATACCTTCTTGCTTAGCAATATTCTTAACTAAAGGTGAATAGAATCGGTCTGAATCTCCTATAACCAAATCTGCGGAAGAAGTATCTGACTTTGCTTTTATAACAGTCTCTTCAGCTGCAGAAACCATTTCTTCTTGTACAGGTTCCTCTACTTCTTTTTCATCCGTTGTATTCGCGACTACACTCACATCGCCATCAATTTCAATAATCGCTACAGTTTGACCAACTTTTATAACATCATCAACATTAAAGCATTTCTCTATCAAAACACCATCTACCTCACTTGGCACTTCACTATCAACTTTATCTGTAGCAATTTCAAAAATGGCTTCATCCATCTCAATAGTATCCCCTACCTCTTTCAACCAAGATGTCAATGTTGCTTCTGCAACACTCTCACCCATACGCGGTAGTTTCAATTCAAATTTTGACATATCGATAATTTATAGCTTGTTTTGTATATATTTTTTGCAAAAATAATAAAATTAATACCTTTTAGCTGATATTATAATGAAATTACATGAACTAATCTTGTCTTAGCGAACCTTCAAAAGGAACTCTATTCACTATACTTCTCCCTAAGGTAATCTCATCTGCATATTCTAATTCATCACCTACTGCGATTCCTCTTGCAATAGTTGAAGTCTTCACCTCTAAACCTTCAATTTGCCTAAAAATATAGAAGTTGGTGGTATCGCCTTCCATAGTAGAACTCAACGCAAAAATTAATTCTTTTATTTCGCCTTTTTTCACTTTCTCAACGAGTGATCCAATTTTTAAGTTTTGTGGACCAATGCCCTCCATAGGAGAGATTTTACCCCCAAGCACATGATACTTTCCTCTAAATTGGCCTGTATTTTCAATCGCCATCACATCTCTAATATCTTCTACGACACAAACCAAAGCATCATCTCTTTTAGGGTTTGCGCAAATCTCACACATACTGGTATCTGAAATATTATGACAATTCTGACAGAACTGAATTTTACCTCTCAAATTAACCAATGATAAAGATAGATTTTCTGTGCGCTGTTCTGGTTGTTTTAGTAAGTGTAAAACTAAGCGTAATGCTGTTCGCTTACCAATACCTGGTAATTGCGACACTTCATACACTGCATTTTCTAATAATTTCGACGAAAAATCCATAGGCTTTATTGGGTATAAATTTACGATTAAAGTTGAAAAATATACCGTACCACTTGTACAAAATTATTATTCATCTATTGAAGCATTATATTCCAAATAGACAAATATCCTATGCCAACAACGCATTAAACTAGCCAGTAATTCCTATTTAACTTCATTAAGCATTTTATTAATCTAATAACCAGCTTCAGATACCATTAAAAGCAAAGCTAATTTAATAGCCTCGGCACCATTCTCGTTTAACCACCATTCATTTAATGAATGTGCACCACCACCAACACCACCTCTACCGATAGTTATTGCCGGAATTCCTAATGAGATAGGAATATTACTATTGGTAGACCCTCTTGTAAGACTTGGTGTAGAACCAAATAATGTTGTGGCACTGATAGCTCTTTGCACTAAAGGCGTGTCAATCGATAATTCACCTGAAGGCCTATCTCCAATTTTAATTAGTTCTAGAGAAATCTTATCATCTATACCTGAACTATTGTACTCTTCTATAGCAGTTTGCATTGATGCTTTGAATATTCCATCAATTTCAATCAACCTATCTTTATCGACCGACCTCATATCTACTTCCATCCAAGATTCGAAAGGAATAGAGTTTACAGAAGTACCACCGCCCATTCTTCCAATATTAAAACTTGTTTTAGGCCCTTCATCAGTATACTTTTTAGCATTGACAGAAAACTCCTTTATAGCATAGCCCAAAGCGTGATGCGGATTCGCTAAACCAAATGCACCCCAAGAATGGCCGCCTTTACCAGTAAATAAAGCCTTATACCTAACAGACCCCAAACCTGCATTATTCACCCTACCTATTGCGCCGCCGTCAATGGATATCCATGAATCTATTTTGGGAGCACCATCTCTGAAAAGATGCTTAACCCCTCTTAAATCACCTAACCCTTCTTCACCTACTGTTGCAACGAACCAAATATCTGCTTTGGTCTCAATTTTAGAATTTTTCATTGCTTTGAAAATAGTTAGCAGCATCGCTAAACCTCTAGTATCATCTCCTATTCCCGGTGCGAATAACGTATCGCCTTTTTGCTGCACACTAACATTTGTGCCCTCTGGAAAAACAGTGTCTAAATGAGCATCTATTGCTATTATTTTTCCGCCCTGTGTTCCTTTTTTTAACGCAACTACATTTCCAACTTCGTCTATAGAAACATTGTCAATACCTGCATCAACAAACATTTTCTCTAATGCCTTAGCTCTTTCCTCTTCTAAAAAAGGAGGAGCTGCAATCTCAGTTAATTCAATTAAGTTTTTATTTGTTTCTTCTTCATTGGAGTCTATATAATGAAAAGCACTTTTTATACTTTTATCTTTCATTAATTTCGTCAGTTCCTTGTCAATTTTCTTATCGGTTTTAAAAACATCTTGACCAGACAAATTATTAGTCATACCAAAAATGAAAACCAACATTATTACAATCACTTTATTAGAAAAATTATTCAATCGATTCATTATTTTGGCTTTTAAGATTTTGTACCGTGAAAAGGTATCAATAAAAAATTCTACTAGAAAAATTCGAATACATTTTTCATAAAAAATTCAAGAATCAACAATTTAAGCTCAACCTTTTCATCTTACCACAATACCTCCTTTAACTTTTTGTAATTTGCCCACAAAATTATAACAAATGAACGCCTCTCATATACTATTTTTGATTTCTGGCTATTTCGCTTTGCTTTTGATTATTTCATATTTCACTGGTAAAAACGATTCTAATGAAGATTTTTTTAAGGCTGGAAAACAATCTCCTTGGTATTTAGTCGCCTTTGGAATGGTTGGCGCATCTCTTTCAGGTGTAACATTTATTTCAGTACCTGGCTGGGTCGATGCTTCCCAGTTTAGTTATATGCAAGTGGTTTTCGGTTACTTTCTTGGTTATATGGTTACAGCATTTGTACTACTTCCTATCTATTACAAACAGAATGTTACATCTATTTACGAATATCTAGATGACAGATTTGGTTTTGTTAGTTATAAAGTAGGTGCCATATCCTTTTTTATATCAAGAGTTTTAGGCGCTGCCTTTCGTTTATTTTTAGTAGCTATTGTACTACAACAATTTGTTTTTGATGCTTGGAATGTTCCGTTCGAAATAACCGTTACTCTTTCCATATTACTAATTTGGGTGTATACCTTTAGAGGTGGTATAAAAACAATCGTTTGGACAGATACGCTACAAACATTATTCATGCTAGTATCTGTAGGTCTATCCATATATTTTATATTGGATAAAATGGATTGGACGTTTTTTGATTTTTTAAATTCCCCAGAATTAAGGAACTACAGTAAAATCATATTCGTAGATGATTTTATGTCAAAAAACCATTTAGTAAAATCATTTTTAGGTGGTATGTTCATTACCATATGCATGACTGGTCTTGACCAAGATATGATGCAAAAAAACTTGACTTGTAAAAATTTAGGAGAGGCCCAGAAAAACATGGTCAGTTTTAGTATTGTACTTGTATTAGTCACATTTGTTTTTATGTTGCTTGGTGCCCTTTTATTCATTTATGCTGACGCACATAACATAGCCTTACCCCTTATGGATGGCTCGCCAAAATCTGATTTACTTTTTCCTGAAATAGCATTAAATAGTGGTTTAGGAATAACCGTAGCGGCAACTTTTATGTTAGGGTTAATAGCAGCAGCATATAGTAGTGCTGATAGTGCACTTACTTCATTAACAACTTCATTTTGTGTAGATTTTCTTAATACTGAGAAAAAACCTCAAAAAGAAGCGAAGAAGATAAGGAGAATGACACATGTTGGCATGAGTATATTATTAATTTTAGTTGTGATATCTTTCAAATATATTTTAGATAGAAATGTAATAGATGGTTTACTAACCGTTGCATCTTATACTTATGGCCCATTACTAGGTCTATTCTCCTTTGGTATTTTCACAAAGCATAAGGTAAAAGATAAATTTGTTTGGATAGTAGCATTAATCTGCGTTTCAATAATTCTTATTCTAGCTAAACTACCTACTGAATATTTGGGAGGATATGTATTTGGTTATGAACTACTACCCCTAAATGGACTACTTACCTTTATAGGGCTTTGGCTTATTCGAAAACAACCTGCTGAACCTAGTATTAACGATATTCCTTAGAATTTTGAATTTAATATTGACCAGTCGATAATAGCACTAAAGTACAGGCTACATTGACCTCTATACCGTTCTTTTCTAACAACTTATAAAATGTAGGGTTTTCGGTACCTGGATTAAAAATCACCCTTCTTGGAGCTAAGGAAATTATCTCCTTAAAGTATTCTTCTTGTCTTTTTGGATTTAGATATAGGGTAATTGTATGAATATCATTAATTTTGTCGAAATTATTACTGATGTTGACTCCAGAAACCTCCCCTTCCCTCAAACCGTAGGCTAAAGTTTCTACTCCTGAATCCACTAGTCTTCTTATTGCTAAATTGCTATAACGATTTGGATTTAAGGAAGCTCCTAAAACAAGAGTCTTTTTCATAATATATAAAAATGTTAAAATTATATAGAAATGTAACTACTTACGCAATTTTTCGTCTATAAGTAAAGTTAGTTATTATCTGAGAATTAATTTTTTTGTTGGTAACGCTATATGTTTATAGTTAATGGTTAGTGTTTAGTATAGCCTATCAGCATTATGAAGCCCGGCTTCCAATTTATTTTGGAATGTCCGGGTTTCTATTTTTTATGACGTTTGTAAGAGCAAAAATCTACACTAACTAAAATAAGTTACACCCCAGTAGTAACAATAGATAAAAAAATTCGTCTATTATATTGTATAGGTATATTTAATATAGAAAAATGGTTGGTTTTTTCTTGTTAGATAAAACTATATAGAACCCATGGCAAAACCATGGGTTCTTTATTTACCATCGTATGATGACACTACCCCATGTAAAGCCACTACCAAATGCGGCTAAAACGACAAGGTCACCATCTTTAACTTTTCCTTCTTCCCATGCTTCTGTAAGAGCAATAGGAATAGATGCCGCAGTAGTATTACCGTATTTCATAATATTGTTGAATACTTGATCATCGGTAAGTTGAAATTTCTTTTGAATGAACTGTGATATTCTAAGATTTGCTTGATGTGGCACCAATAAATCTATATCTGTAGATTTTAATTTGTTTTTTTCTAAACCTTCTATGATTACCTCACTAAAACGCACAACCGCATTTTTAAACACGAACTGACCGTTCATATAAGGAAAGTAAGATTCGTCATTAGGATCATTGTCTGCTATAATATCATTTACCCATCTTTTACCCATACCTGGGGCAATCAATGAAAGTTCTTCAGCATGTTGCCCTTCAGAATGTAAGTGGGTAGAAAGAATTCCTTTAGAGTTATCTTCTTCTCTACTTAAAACTGCAGCACCAGCACCGTCACCAAAAATTACGGATACACCTCTACCTCTAGTAGTCATGTCTAAACCATGAGAATGTAGTTCAGAACCAATAACGAGTACATTTTTATACATACCTGTCTTAATATATTGGTCGGCAATAGAAATTGCATATACAAAACCTGAACATTGATTACGAACATCTAAAGCCCCTACAGTTTTTATACCTAAATCTCGTTGCACCAAAACACCCGGCCCAGGAAAATAATAATCGGGACTTAGTGTGGCAAAAACTATAAAATCAATATCATCTTTATCGATACCAGCTCTTTCAATTGCTATTTTTGCAGCCTTTACACCCATGGTAGTTGTAGTATCACCATCTCCACTTATAACATGCCTTCTTTCTTTAATACCGGTTCGTTCTTGAATCCAGGCATCATTGGTATCCATCACTTTTGACAAATCATCATTTGTCACTACGTTATCAGGAACATAATGACCTAAGCCAATTATTTTTGAGTTATACATAGTAATATTTTTATCCTGAAGGAATTCAGGCAGAATTAGTGTTGCAATATAAACAACAATTAATAATCAACCTTAAAAATACCACAAACACTAGTAATTTGAAAAATGGCGAAAACAATTAATCTAGGTATTTCTTATAATTGTTAACTTTAATATTCGCCTTTAAATCATGAAGTAAATTATACAAGCCGAAAAAAGTGCGATTCATATATAGAAAATGTTTTGAACCTCTGTTACCATTCATCTTTCTTATCTGTTTATCTGATGCAAAATGCTCACCTAGGTCTGCTATTTTACTCCAAAAAACTTCATCACCAAAATCAAATCTCTCATTATGAAACGGGGAAGTGAACAAACTCAGCAACTGATAAAAAAGTGATTTAAAAAAGAGCACGTCCTCTGGCGAATCGATAGCTATCAGAATTTCTAGTTCATATAATTTATTGGTAAAAATCTTATCATCGGAGATACTATTAGGCTTTGCCAGTTCAAAATATGGTATGTAAAATGAATCAGGAACCTTCTTAATACAGCCAAAATCGATGGCAATCAATTCATTATCACCATTTACTAAAAAATTACCTGGATGTGGGTCTGCATGCACTTTTCGTAAACCGTGAATCTGAAACATATAAAAATCCCATAAAGCTTGCCCCAGCTTATCTCCTATTTCTTGTGAAAAATCTGTTTTGGTAAATTCACTTAAATGCTTACCGGTCATCCAGTCCATGGTAATAATTCGTTCACTAGATAATTCAGTGTAGTACTGCGGAAATTTTATATTTGGAATCACCTTACAAGCCTTTGTTATTTCTTTGCTCTGAGCAACTTCTAACAAATAATCAGTTTCTTCAATAAGTTTATTCTCTACTTCTTGAAAATACTTTTCAGAATCTTTACCTCTTAAGTTGAACATACGGGTAGCTAAAGGTTTTACTATAGCCAAATCACTACTAATACTTTGCGCAATACCTGGGTATTGAATTTTTACCGCTAATGACTTACCATCTTTAGTTGCCTTATGCACTTGCCCTATACTTGCCGCATTTATAGAATCCTTTTCGAAAGTATCGAAAACTTCTTCTGGATATTTATCTAAATATTTTTTGAACGTTTTACGAACCAAAGGAGCTGACAATGGAGGAACAGAAAACTGAGATAAAGAAAATTTTTCTACATACGCATTTGGCAACAGATTCTTTTCCATACTCAACATTTGCGCTACTTTTAAGGCACTACCCTTAAGAGATTTTAATCCATC
>CAXBIJ010000187.1:0-7423 GCA_963975675.1 uncultured Maribacter sp.
TTCAGGTGAATTAGCAGTTGAAATACCTTTTGTCCTAAGCAATCATACTGATTTAAAACATATTGCAGACCAATTTGAAATTCCATTTTATCACATTCCATTCAATAAACAGAATAGAATTGAAGCAGAAAAAGAACAATTAGCATTGCTTGGAAAACATGAAATTGATTTCATTGTTCTTGCTAGGTATATGCAAATTATAAGTGCTAGTCTTATTGACAAATTCCATAATAAAATAATAAATATACATCACTCGTTCTTACCTGCATTTGCTGGTGCCAAACCCTATCATGCAGCATTTAAGAGAGGTGTAAAAATTATTGGTGCTACTAGCCATTATGTTACAGAAGAATTAGACGCAGGCCCAATTATCGAACAAGATGTTACTACTGTAACCCACTCTCACTCTATAGAAGATTTTATAACCAAAGGTAGAGACTTAGAGAAAATTGTTCTTTCAAGAGGGGTGAAACTTCATATTGCTCGAAAAACAATGGTATACAACAATAAAACCGTTATTTTCTCGTAACCTAGTTAAGACCTTTAATAAAATAATGATGATAAAAAAAATAAGCTTAATTTTTTGCCTGTTTCTTGTGGTTTCTTGTAACGAACTTCAACAAGTAGTGAACCAATTGCCAGGATCTACCAGTAATGGTTTAAGTAATGAAGCTATTGCAAATGGTTTAAAAGAAGCATTAGAACAGGGAATCGAAAAACAAGTGAGTAAGCTAACTAAGACCGATGGATTTTATAAAAATGATTTGGTCAAAATTTTGATGCCCGAAGAATTACAAAAAGTAGATAAGACTTTACGAGATATCGGATTAGGGAACTTAGCCGATGAAGGATTAAAAGTTTTGAATCGTGCTGCAGAAGATGCAGTATCTGAAGCAACACCAATTTTCGTTAATGCGGTAAAAGAAATGTCTTTCGAAGACGCTAAGAATATTCTTTTAGGAGACAATAATGCAGCTACTACATATTTAGAATCTAAGACTAATACTGCTTTATATAACAAATTCAACCCTATCATTAATGAGTCATTTAAAAAAGTAGGGGCAGATGAAATATGGAGCACCATAATTTCAAAGTACAACTCAATTCCTTTGACCAACAATGTAAATCCTGATTTAACCGACTATGTAACCGAAGAAGCTCTTTCTGGTGTCTATAAAATGATTGCAGTTGAGGAAGAAGAAATTAGAACGAAAATATCATCAAGAACAACAGATGTACTTAAAAAAGTATTCGCTCTTCAGGATAAAAAATAGTTTTTTAACACTTACAACAATAACTTAAAAAATAATGCGTTAAAAATGATAGAGAACAATATGTTAACGTATTCATTTTCAATTTTTTGAGTTAGTTATTTTTTGAGTTAGTTAGTTAAAAACCGGTGGGAGCACCGGTTTTTTGTTTTTACGTAATTACAAGTAGAAACATCAAATTATAATCTTTAAAACATCTCTAAACCACCAGAATTAGAAAGGCAAGGATAAATATTTTATCACTTCTTCATTAAAAAATTTAGGCTGTTCTACATTAACAACATGACCACAATCTTCAACCACTAATAACTTCGAATTATGATGAAGCATAACTATTTTTCTAATACTTGGAAGAAATAAATAATCTTCTTCACCCATTACATACAGTGTAGGTATTTTAATATCCGCAGCTCTAAAAAACCGTAATAAAGGGTTTATTTCTGAAGTAAGTTTAAACCAACGTATAAATTCTTTCTGATATAGTTTTTTAGCTTCTCTCACAAAAAGAGAACGAGATTCTTTATGATTCTTATTTGGCATTATTATGAAAGCAAAAAACTTATACAACCATAAATAAGGAATAATTGTTTTAAAAATTATTCCAAGTTTCATGAGTATTTGAGAACGAAGGTTTAATTTCATAATAGCACCACCCATGACCATACTCTCCACACGTTCTGGATGCATTTCAGCTAAATTACGTATCAAGATTGTACCTAGAGATATTCCAACAAAGTGCGATTTTTCAATATTTTCAAAATCGATGACTTCCACTATATCATTAGTAATAACATCGAATGTATATTTCTCGTCAAATACCTTTTTAAGATTTGGCTTCGAATTCCCATGTCCTCTTAGGTCTAAAAGCAATACATTAAAATGTTTTTTAAACTCACGAATTTGCTTGAACCATATAGAAGAACTGCCTCCTGCACCATGTACAAATGTGACCCAAACAGTAGAAACCTTATGTTTATAAGTTATATAATGGAGCAAATTTTAATCCCTTTAGAATAAGTTAATTTACAATGTATCAATTCTTTTTCACATTCTAATTAGCTTAATTGAATATTGCCAAAAAACTGCGTTGTTTTGAAGTTTTAATTACATAAATGTTAAAAAAAAGACAAATTACCTGATAATTAGTTGTATGACCCAACATACTGACGTCTAAAAATTGAATCTGCACGTATATTTGTAAGAACTAAATTTTAGTATCATGGAAAAGCAATATTGTAAAGTAGGAACAGTGAAACCAATCGCAGCAAATGCAGATATAATCACCTTATTAGAATATCAATATCAAAATTTTATCGATAAAGCTTCAAGCAGACAATCAAATAACCAATTAGGGGAGTTTTTCGAACAGAAGGCACAAAAAATTAAGAAAACCTTAGAGAACCTAGTTTAATCTAGACATTTCTTTTTCCATTGCTAGTTGCAACTCCTTTGCTTTTAGTTTAGCAGCTTCTGCATAATCACTTTGATTAGATGCATAGATTATTCCACGAGAAGAATTGATTAATAGACCTATATCTTTAGTCATACCGTAAGCACAAACATCTTCTAAGCTTCCTCCCTGAGCTCCTACACCTGGAACTAGTAAAAAGCTATTAGGAACAATTTTACGTATTTCTATAAGATACTCAGCCTTTGTAGCGCCAACCACATACATTAAATTCTCAGAACCTTTGTAAGTTGTAGAAACTGATAAAACTTCTTTATAAAGTTCTTGACCTTCTATTTTTTTCGTTTGAAAATCAAAGGCACCTTCATTAGAAGTTAGTGCTAATAGAATGGTGTGTTTATCCTTAAACTCTAAAAATGGCTCAACGGAATCTCTTCCCATGTAAGGAGCAATAGTAATTGAATCAAAATTAAGATCTTCAAAAAATGCTTTAGCATATCTTGTAGATGTATTTCCTATATCACCCCTCTTAGCATCAGCAATCGTAAATATATCAGGATAGTTAGTATTTAAATATTCTATAGTTTTTCTTAGTGATGACCAACCCTGCACTCCATAAGCCTCGTAAAATGCAATATTTGGCTTATATGCTACACACAAATCATGGGTAGCGTCAATAATCGCTTTATTAAAAGAAAATATAGGATCCTCATCGCCTAATAAAAACGATGGAATTTTTTCTAAATCTGTATCTAAACCGATACATAAAAAAGATTTTTTTTTGTGTATTTGATCTACTAAAGCTTGAGTGGTCATATTTTAAAAAATCTCAGAGGCTTCCCTCAATTTCTCAGTATTTTCAACAAAACTCAATTCATCAATTATTCGTTGTACATCACCATCTATTATATTCGACAAATCGTACAACGTAAGACCAATACGGTGATCAGTAACTCGACCTTGAGGATAATTATAGGTTCTAATTTTCGCAGAACGGTCACCACTACTAACTTGAGAATTTCGCTTTGCTGCATCTGCCTCTTGTTTCTTAGCTAACTCCATGTCATACAATCGAGAACGTAAAACTCTAAAAGCCTTATCCTTATTTTTATGTTGTGATTTCTGATCTTGACATTGCGCCACCAAACCTGTTGGAATATGTGTTAACCTTACCGCAGAGTAGGTTGTATTCACCGATTGACCACCTGGCCCTGATGAACAGAAAAAGTCTATACGTACGTCTTTAGGGTCTATTTGAACATCAAATTCCTCAGCCTCTGGCAAAACCATAACTGTAGCTGCACTTGTATGAACTCTGCCCTGTGTCTCGGTTTGAGGAACACGTTGCACACGATGAACACCTGCTTCAAACTTCAAAGTTCCGTAAACATCGGTTCCTGAAACTTCAAACTGTATTTCCTTATATCCTCCACTTGTACCTTCACTAAGGTCAATAACATTAGTTTTCCATCCTTTAGACTCACAATATTTTGTGTACATTCTAAAGAGATCACCAGCAAAAATACTAGCTTCATCGCCACCGGTTCCGGCACGTATCTCAACTACTACATCTTTTGCATCTTCAGGATCTTTTGGAATTAGCATAAGTTTAATATCCTCTTCTAATTTAGGCAAACCTCCTTTAGCCTCTTCCATTTGCATTTTTGCCATCTCTAGCATCTCTGCGTCACTACCATCAGCAATTATTTCCTCTGCTTCGGCTATATTATTGGTAAGCTCTAGATATTCCTCACGCTTATCCATTAAATTTTTCAGGTCCTTATACTCCTTTGTGAGTTTAACATAACGCTCCTGATCAGTAATTATATCAGGTTGAATTATAAGGTCTGAAACCTCATCAAAACGTTGTTTTACGATGTTTAACTTGTCTATCATATGCTTACTTCACTTGTATTGCAAATTTACGATAAATTTACAGACGCCCTAGAGTGATTATTAGTGTAGGGTGTAAAATTATTGAAGGTGACAAGAATTCAAGGCATCTCTCTAATTAAGAATTATACCGTTACTTTTATACATTATATTGTTATTATCAACTATGATTACCTCAGTATCTCCTAATTGATTTATCAAGGCCAGACCAGCATCTATACCCATAATAAAAATTGATGTTGCCAATGCATCTGAAAGCTCTGCACTTTTAGCAAAAACCGATACACTATTAATACCTGTGGATGGAAAACCCGTTTTAGGATTTAATACATGAGTAAACTTTTCATCGTTCACCAACATAAAATTAGCATCTCCGCCAGAAGTTGCTACCGAAGACTCTAAAATTGGAAGCCAAGAAAATAGCCCACCTAGTCGTTTAGGATTCACAATACCGATTAGCCATTTATCACCAGTGGTCTTAGTACCCCAAGTGGTAATATCTCCGCCAATATTAATAATGCCTGCCTTCACCTCTTTAGATACCAGCAAAGCCTTTGCCTTATCTGCAGCAAACCCCTTACCTATACCACCAAAAGATATTCGCATACCTTTTTTATTAAGGTAAACCGTTTGATCTTTACTATTCAATACAATACCCTTATACCCAATTCTTGAAACAGCTCCTTTTACCTCAAGTTTATTGGGCAACTTACTCATAGTACCATCGAACTTCCAGATCTCTTCTAATGGTGTGTAAGTGATATCAAAGGCACCATTGGTAATTTCAGAAATTTGTACAGATCTTTCTATAAGTTTAAATAACTCCCAACTCACAGGTACAGGTTTAATCCCTGCATTTTTATTGATGAGACTGGTTTCAGAAGCTTCGTCCCAAGAAGAAATTAATTTTTCAATTCTTTGAACCTCAGCCAAAGCTTCTTGTATATAAATATACCCCAACTCTTCATCGACAGAAATAACAGTAATATCAAAATTACCACCCATGACCTCGAATGTTTTCTTGACGGTAACGTAATTTTTTCCTTGACCCACTAAGATGAAGGTCATTAGGTAAAAAAATAAAGCACAAATCTTTTTCACTTACTTTCTCTATTTAGAGATAAACATCGGTTTAAAGAATAATAAGTTAGGTTGGTGTAATTGAGGCAGAAAATTTATTCAAAAACTCTTAATATTGAACCCTCAAGAGAGGTATTATATATTTTCAAAGCTTTTGAAGTGCTATTAGGAATCTCATTCAAAGGTGTACCATTTTGCGAAAACCTAGAACCATGTACATCACAGTAAAATATACCACCATCTTGATTTACAAAACGAACTTGATCGTATTGCTCATGGCTACAAATTTGAGTAGCAGCAACAAATTCGCCTTCTAAATTCTTAACGACCACAACAAGATTCTTTAATATAAATCCGCCATTATTAGCCAGTTTTGCTGCTTCAGAAGAATTAAGATTAATGGTAAAATCTATATCAGTGGGCTGAGCTACAATATTTCCTTCAATATCATTGTCTTTTGAACAGCTGCCTAAACAAGGAAATGTTATTGCAAAAGCTGCACCTGCACCAAGTGTTCGTAAAAATTCTTTTCTTTCCATAGCAAAATAGGTATATAATCAAGAACGATATATTTTCGCTATTCGTATGTATTAATACACAAAGGTACCGTAAGCACTGGTAATTGTTAGTTTTTTTGAATCTGATGCATCTACCCTTCCAACAATTTGAGCATCTACACCAAAACTTTTAGCTATCTCAATAATATCTTTCGCAATTTCTTTAGTTAGATAAAACTCTAATCGATGACCACAATTAAAAACTTTATACATCTCTTTCCAATCTGTACCTGATTGCTCTTGAATCAATTTAAAAAGTGGCGGCACCTCGAATAAATTATCCTTTATAACATGTAGCTCATCAATAAAATGTAAAATTTTGGTTTGTGCCCCACCACTGCAATGAATCATACCATGAATTTCATCAGAACTATACTTAGATAAAATCTTTTTAACGATTGGCGCGTATGTTCTTGTTGGCGAAAGCACCAATTTACCTGCATTAATAGGAGAATCTTTAACCTTATCGGTCAAATTTACAGTTCCTGAGTACACTAAATCTTTAGGGACTTCCGCATCAAAACTCTCAGGAAATTTCTCTGCTAAATAATTCGAAAATACATCATGGCGAGCAGAGGTTAGTCCGTTACTTCCCATGCCTCCATTATACTCTTTCTCGTAATTCGCTTGACCAAAAGAAGCCAAACCAACGATAACATCACCAGCTTTTATATTTGCATTATCAATAACATCAGACCTTTTTAATCTTGCAGTTACTGTAGAATCAACGATTATAGTTCTTACCAAATCTCCCACATCTGCAGTTTCTCCTCCAGTTGAATGAATGGTGATACCGAACTCAGCTAAATCGCTTATTAATTCTTCGGTGCCATTAATAATAGCCGAAAGCACTTCACCAGGTATTTTATTCTTGTTTCTTCCTATAGTAGAAGAAAGCATAATATTATCTGTCGCGCCAACGCAAATTAAGTCATCAATATTCATGATGAGTGCATCTTGTGCTATACCTTTCCAAACCGAGATATCACCTGTCTCCTTCCAATACATATAAGCTAAAGAAGATTTTGTACCTGCACCATCTGCATGCATTACCAAACAATACTCTTTATCTCCTGTAAGATAATCAGGAACTATTTTACAAAAGGCCTTTGGAAAAAGACCTTTATCGATATTCTTAATTGCATTGTGAACATCCTCTTTTGAGGCAGAAACCCCTCTTTGCTGATATCTTTCACTGCTCGATGTGGACATAA
>CAXBIJ010000188.1:0-7371 GCA_963975675.1 uncultured Maribacter sp.
ACCGCGACCACCCATTCCACCTTGCAACAGAATTTTCTCCTCACCATGTTCTGTAATTTCAAAAAGCACATCTTTGGTTTCAAAATCTTTAATAATAGTACCTAAAGGAACATCTAAGTAAACGTCTTCACCGTCAGCCCCAGTACTTCGGCTTTTGCTACCATGTTCACCATGACCGGCCTTAAAGTGTTTTTTGTATTTGAAGTTTACCAATGTCCATAGGTTTTCATTTCCTCGAACTATTATATGACCTCCACGACCACCATCACCTCCATCAGGACCACCTTTGGTAATAAATTTTTCTCTGTGCAAATGCACAGACCCCTTGCCCCCTTTACCAGAAGTCAAACCCACTTTTACATAATCTACAAAATTACCTTCTGTCATGGTATACTATTGATTTTTCAAAAAACTCCTTTATAAAAAATTACAAAGTGTTATATATTTTCACAAAACTACATTGCAAATGAAAATTTCTTGTTGTTGTGTTAAAGGCCGAAATCTAGAGAGTCATCTATGTAAAACACATAAATTAAATACACTATGGCAATTATTATAAATGTCAATATTGCAAAACCTACTGTTAACATGCAACTTTTTAAACCGTCTTTTGGTCTTATTACTTCATCTGGCATTTACGTTTATTTTGTAATCAGTTGAATAAGTAATAATTATAAAGACTCGATTACTTTCGTTAAACGCTCGGTAATTTCTGCTATAGATCCTATACCGTTTACACTATGAAATTTATCTTGTGCCTCGTAAAATTCCTTTACAGGAGTAGTTTTTTGATTATACTCTTCAAAACGATTTCTAATTTTGACGACATCTTGATCATCACTACGACCACTAATTTTACCACGATCTAATAGACGTTCTATTAAAACTTCATCATTCGCTTCTAAGGCAATAGTAGCATTAATTCCCATATCCTTCGATTCTAATAAATTATCCAATGCTTCAGCTTGGGCTGCAGTTCTTGGAAATCCATCAAAGATAAATCCGTCAGCTTCAGGATTCTTCTCAACTTCTTCTCTCAACATTTTTATGGTAACCTCATCAGGCACCAAATCACCTTTATCCATGTATGATTTAGCTAAAGTTCCTAATGCTGTTCCGTTTTTAATATTATACCGAAACACATCCCCTGTTGAAATATGTTTGAGATTATATTTTTCTTTTAAGAATTCTGCTTGTGTGCCCTTGCCGGCTCCTGGCTTACCAAAGAGTACAAGATTGATCATATGTTTCTGGTTTAGTTGGTATACTTCTTTTAAATTTCTTCCTTGTTCTTTATAATCAAGACCATAACCTACGATAAAATTATCAGGTATAGCCAGGCCAAAATAATCAATGGCATATTCACCTTTGTACACGTCTGGCTTATAAAAAAGACTAGCGATTTTAAATTCCTTGACATTAGTATTTGAAAACAGGTGAACCAATTTTTGCAAGGTACGCCCTGTATCAATAATATCTTCTAAGATAATAACACTACGACCTTCAATGTTTTCTGGAACATCTAATAAAGTTTCTACGATACCTGTAGATGTTAAGCCTTGGTAAGAGCTTAACCTTACAAACGAAACTTCACATGGATGTTGATAGGCCTTCATTAAGTCAGACACGAACATAAATGAACCGTTCAAAACGCCAACAAAAATTGGCGTCTCGTCTTTATAATCAGCAGCAATTTTATCAGCGACGGATTTTACAGCCTGTTGAATTTCCAATTCGCTTAGAAAACGTTTAAAAAACTTGTCGTGAATTTGTATCAATTTTCTTAAATTATCAAGGTTTGCAAAGATAAGGTATTGCCATGTGTTTTTAATTAGAAAGGAATTGGTTTCTAAGATTTAGCCGTATTTTTGTTGTACTTAAGGCGATTTTTCACTACTAAAAGCAACATATCTATGGATTACTTTTCTTCAGATTTCAAATTAGGCATTTTAGGTGGTGGTCAATTAGGCAAAATGATGCTGTACGAAACTCGAAAATGGGATATATACACCAAAGTTTTAGATAATTCTTCTGAAGCTCCAAGCCGCATTTCATGTAATGAATTTGTTAAAGGCAGCCTTCTCGATTTTGATACGGTATATAATTTCGGGAAAGATGTTAACGTGCTTACTATAGAAATAGAAAATGTAAATCTCGATGCTTTAGAGAAATTAGAAGATGAAGGTGTAAAGGTTTTTCCACAGCCAAAAGCATTGCGAATTATTCAAAACAAGGCCAAGCAAAAATTATTTTATGTAGACCATGCAATACCTACAGCAGATTTTCAACGTTTTGCTTACTTGAGTGAAATTGAGGATAGCATTACGAATGGTGGTTTAAAATTACCGTTTGTTTGGAAAGTGGCTCAATTTGGCTATGACGGTCAAGGGGTAAAAGTTGTTAGAAGCTTAGCTGATTTAAAAGGATTACCTGCAGGTGAATGTATTGCAGAAACTATGGTTCCCTTTAAAAATGAGTTAGCGGTCATCGTTTCTAGAAACTCTGAAGGAGAAATTAAAACTTACCCTGTTGTAGAAATGGAGTTTCACCCAGAAGCCAACCAAGTAGAATATGTGATTTGTCCCGCTAGAATTGATGCTAAAGTTGCTGAAAAAGCACGAGCCCTAGCATTACAGGTTGCTGAAAAAATTGGCCTTACCGGTTTACTTGCCGTTGAAATGTTTCAGACCGTAGACGATAAAATTTTAGTGAACGAAGTGGCGCCGAGACCACATAATAGTGGTCATTACAGCATAGAAGCTAGCTATACTAATCAATTCGAACAGCATATACGCAGTATTTTAGGCTTACCACTAGGAAGCACAGAAAGCAAAGTAGCGGGAGTTATGGTCAACTTAGTTGGTGAAGAAGGCTATACCGGTGATGTGGTTTATAAAAACATAGCTGAGATAATGGCCATGGAAGGTGTAACTCCTCATATTTATGGAAAAGCACAAACAAGACCATTTCGCAAAATGGGTCATGTGACCATTGTAAATAATGATTTAGACAAGGCGAGAAGTATCGCACAGAAAGTAAAGGAAACAATTCAAGTTATTTCAAAATAAAAAAGATGAGTAAAGTAGCCGTAGTGATGGGAAGTACAAGTGACATGCCCGTAATGCAGGAAGCCATAGATATTTTAAAAGGTTTTGACATAGAAGTTGATGTAGATATTGTTTCTGCACACCGTACACCAGAAAAATTATTCGATTTTAGCAAAAACGCACATATTAATGGTTACTCGGTAATTATTGCGGGTGCTGGCGGTGCTGCTCATTTACCAGGTATGGTCGCCTCATTATCTCCATTACCCGTAATCGGCGTACCAGTTAAAAGCAGTAATTCTATTGATGGTTGGGATTCTATTCTTTCAATACTTCAAATGCCAGGCGGCGTACCAGTTGCTACAGTAGCACTAAACGGAGCAAAAAATGCAGGCATTCTAGCTGCTCAAATAATAGGTAGTTCAGACAAATGCGTATTAGATAAAATCATATTTTACAAAGAAGGTTTGAAACAAAAAGTTATTGAAGGTGCTAAAGAAGTTAATGGAAAATAAATTTATTCTTACAAGGATAATTCAAACCACACTACTTAAAGCAAATCAGAATACTCAAATCTAATATCTCAATTTCAATTAAATGAATCCATTACTTTCCCCATTCGATACAGCTCCATTTTCACAAATAAAAAACGAACATTTCAAACCTGCATTCTTACAATCCATTGAAGATGCTAGACAAGAAATTGACGCCATAACATCAAATACTGCAGCTCCATCTTTTGAGAACACAATTGAGGCATTAGAATTTTCTGGTCAACAACTAGACCGAATTTCGAGTGTGTTCTTTAATTTGAATTCTGCCGAAACAAATGAAGAAATTCAAAAAATAGCGCAAGAAGTATCTCCTTTACTTTCAGAATTTGGAAATGACATTACGCTTAACGAAGAACTTTTTAAGCGAGTTAAGTCGGTATACAACAAAAAAGATTCTTTGAATCTTACGGTTGAACAAAACACACTACTAGATAAGAAATACAAAAGCTTCAGCAGAAACGGCGCCAATTTATCCGAAGAAAAAAAGACCCGTTTACGTGCTATTGATGCAAAACTAGCAAAATTGAAATTGACTTTCGGTGAAAATGTTTTAGCCGAAACCAACAAATACCAGTTACACCTAACGGATGAGGCTGATTTAGACGGATTACCAGAAGGTGAAAAAGAGGCTGCAGCCCAATTGGCTATATCAAAAGGCAAGAAAAATGGGTGGATGATTACCTTGGATTACCCTAGCTATATTCCTTTTATGAAATATGCGAAAAATAGAGCGCTACGTAAAGAGCTTTCTTTAGCATTTGGCAGTAAAGCATTTCACAACGACAAACTTGACAATCAAGAAAACGTACTCGAAATTGCAAAATCGAGATACGAAAGAGCTAAGCTTTTAGGATATAAAACACATGCCAATTTTGTTCTAGAAGAACGTATGGCAGAAACCCCCGAGAAAGTTCACTCTTTTTTAAATGAATTACTTGAAAAAGCAAAACCAGCAGCTGAACGTGAGTTTCAGCAACTAGAGAATTTTGCAAAAAAATTAGACGATATTGACCGTTTAGAAAAATGGGATGGTAGTTTTTATTCAGAAAAATTAAAACAAGAATTATTCAACTTAGATGATGAAAAGCTGAAACCCTATTTTAAGCTAGAAAATGTTATTAATGGTGTTTTTAAAGTAGCAGAAAACTTATTCGGACTTCAGTTTGAAGAAGTGAATGATATAGAAAAATACCACGAGGAGGTAAAGACTTACAAGGTTTACGATAATGACAAAAACTTTATCTCTTTGTTTTATGCAGATTTTCACCCAAGGGCAGGCAAGCGAGGTGGCGCATGGATGACATCATATAAATCGCAATGGAAAAGAAATGAAGAGAATGTTCGTCCTCATATATCAAATGTGTGCAATTTTACTCCTTCAACCAAAAGCAAGCCTTCCTTATTGACATTCAATGAGGTAACCACATTATTTCATGAATTTGGTCACGGCTTACATGGTATGTTAGCCAACACGACCTATCCTAGTCTATCAGGAACTTCTGTTTTTTGGGATTTTGTAGAATTACCAAGTCAGATTTTAGAAAATTGGTGTTACGAAAAAGAAGCGTTAGAATTATTTGCAACACATTACGAAACTGGTGAAACCATACCTATGGAACTGGTGCAAAAAATAAAAGAGTCTGCCACATTTCAAGAAGGGATGCAAACCCTCCGCCAGCTTAGCTTTGGTTTATTAGACATGTCATGGCACGGTACTGACCCAACAGGTATTACAAACGTTAAGCAACACGAAGACGAAGTTTTTAAAAATACCAGCCTTTACCCAGAAACTCCAGAAACCTGTATGAGTACTGCATTTTCGCATATTTTTCAGGGCGGATATTCTTCCGGTTACTACAGTTACAAATGGGCAGAAGTATTAGATGCAGATGCTTTCGCTTATTTTAAAGAGAAAGGTATTTTCAATAAAGAGGTGGCCACGAAGTTTAAAGATAATGTACTATCAAAAGGAGGTACTGAAAACCCGATGGTTCTCTACAAAAGGTTTAGAGGATCAGAACCTAAGGTTGAAGCCTTATTGGAACGAGCAGGATTGCTTTAAAACATAACAATTTCTAAAATTGTATCGTAAGAGCAGTGTTAATCATAGTTGAATAACATTGCTCTTATTTAATATTAAAATATAAAAATGTCAAATATCATTTGACGTATTCATCATAACCACCCTCAAGATTTATTACATGTAAAAATCCTAGTTCTTTTAATCTAGCTTGAGATTTTAAGCTTCTACCACCTTTCTTACAATAAACATAAATGGTTTTATTCTTATCAATCGATACCACTTGTTGATTAAAGTCGGCTGAAAACCAATCGATATTAATTGCTCCCTCAATACATCCTTCCTCAAATTCTTTTGGCGTCCTCACATCAATAAGAATCTCTTTAGATGAGTCAAAGGATTTAAATTCAGTAATAGATTGAGACTCTATTTGAGCAAAACCAAATTGAGCACTTATCAATAGAGTAAAAATTATAATGTTTTTCATGACTTGAGTGATTATACCCAAAAGTAATCATAATCCCCAAAATTAATTTACTTTTGAAGTGCAGATTAAAAAATGGAAACACACCAACTACATCCTGATACATGGGTAGATGCTTATGCAGATTACCTTTTCAATTATGCCGTTACTAGGGTTAGTGATTCTGAAATTGCAAAAGATCTTGTGCAAGACACTTTTATAGCTGGTCTTAAATCTGCTAAAAATTTTAAAGGAGACGCTGCAGAACGCACTTGGCTTATTGCTATTTTAAAAAGAAAAGTCATTGATCATTATCGTAAAATAAATTCAAAAAAAGGAAAAGCAGAGGTGCGAATGAGTTTTAGCTCACAAACTGATGCAGAGGGTGATTGGTTAGAAGAACGCATCGCTGATCCAAATAGTAATTTTGAAAATGATGCTATTGAAAACGAAGAATTGGGCCTTGCCATTCAAGACTGCATTTCTAAATTACCAAAGAAACAAGCTCAAGTTTTTAAGATGAAAACCATCGAAGGAATGGAAACCCAAGACATTTGTAATGCATTGGGAATAAATGCGTCTAATCTTTGGGTAATGATACATAGAGCCAGAACGAGCTTAATGGGTTGTTTAAATCAAAATTGGTTTTAATTATGATGATTTCATGTGAAAAGGCGGCAACTATTTGCAATAAGCACCAATACAAAGAAGCTTCTGTTTGGGAAAAAATAGAACTGAAATTCCATATGTTTATGTGCAAGGCCTGCACCAAACATAGTAAGAATAACGAAAAATTAACATTGCTATGTAATCAGGCAAAACTTGTTGCTTTATCTGAAGAAGATAAAAAGAAAATGAAAGATTCTTGCGCTAAAGCAGGATAGAATATTTGTTACTTGCAATTATAAGTAACCACCAAAATAATGGAATACCCTCTACCCAAAATGAGGAAAAATATTTTTTTTGATTCAATTCGGTTTTAAGAATTACCACTGTTAAAACCAATGAAAGTATTGTGTTCACGCCAACACTAATCAAATCTAAATCAGTTTTTAAAAATGTAGTTGTGTAAAAAATAATCACCCAGCTATATCCAATTAACTTTGCCCCCTTCACCCCTACTCGTTGCGGCAAGGTCTTCAATGCTAGACTATCATATTTTAAGTCCCGAATTTCAAAAGGAACTAATGATACAAGCACAAACATAAAACGTTGAAAAGTTTCGACTTTTACATTCCAGCTAATTTCTTCTAATTGTGAGATGGCAGGTAATACGACGGTCGTTCC
>CAXBIJ010000189.1:0-7348 GCA_963975675.1 uncultured Maribacter sp.
TTCAAATGGATGGCGTTATGGAGCACCCATTGCTATAGGAAAAATTACAGAAAACGACCTTTACAATATAGCCCCTATGAATCCACCTATTTCGACGGTCGAATTGACAGGTAAAGAAATCAAGGAGATGTTAGAAGAAAATTTGGAACGTACTTTTTGTAGCAATCCTCTTAAACAAATGGGAGGCTATGTAAAGCGTGTTTTAGGATTGCAAATAAATATGCGTATCGAAAACCCAAAGGAACATCGCATTCAAGAAATCTATTATAAAGGTTCTCATCTCGAATTGGACAAAACCTATAAGGTTAGCTTTGTAACGATGCAAGGTGTCGCGAAGAAATATGGTAAAAACAGAAAAAAACACAATCAAAAAGCTGTGGAAGCGATGAAAGCTTTTTTAAAAGAAAATCCAGAATTTACCCCGGGTACGATTAAAAGTTTTCGATTGGTCTAGTTGATGTTCTAGGCTTGTGTTATTCAGGAATACTGCGGACCATATTTGCAAAATCAATTATTTATGAATGTTCACATTTTATTTTTTGTGAAAATGGTACTGAGTTTTAGGGTATACCGTTATCCCGACAACTTATAATTATTTCTTATTTGATTTTCTATTTAATGCGTATTTAACATAGTAACTTCCCCCATATTTTTAGGGAAATTTATGTCTTTCATTTCTTGTAGTTTTTGCACTATGAAGTCATTTAGATTAATATCTGTTTTTTGAATATTTATACCCTCTGCAAATTGGGTATAATTATGTATCCCATTGAGCATCCCTGAGTGCGTAGCCACTTTGTATCTTTTATTCAAGTCAATGACCTTACCACCGATTTTTACATTACGGATTCGGTCATCTGGCAATTTTGATAAATCTAATGTGTATTCAATTCCTGAAGATTGAAGCAAACCCCCAACAGTATCCATTTTATCCTTTGGTTTTAAATTTGTAGCCGTTTGTTCTAACAATTCTAACAATTGTTTCCCCGTTAAATTCAATGTGATAATTTTTGAATTATGAGGAATTAATTTAAATACATCCTCTTTGTGAATCTTATTTTGGAGCGTTATTCCATAACCTACACCTGGCATAAAGGCCACGTCAGAACTCATTTCGTCCAACAATATTGAAGTCACAAGTTTATCGAAAGGACTCTCTTCTTTATACTGACGCCCGATAGGAGTTTTGGCCATAGCCACATATTCTTCCAACTCCTTTTTATGTTCGAACCTATAATCTTGAATGATCTTCAGGATTTTCTCGTCCTCTTCCCATTCATCGGCATATAAGAAATGATAATTCGTATTGATGTCCTTTAATCGTTTGTTTTCAATAATTAATTCTGTTTCCGCTAAAACTGCGGCATCAGACATAGCTTGTACCACAAAAGTTCCATTTGATTTATAAGGTGGTTGAATGAGGTCGTGACTATGAGCGCCAACAATTAAATCTATCCCATCTATTTCCTCGGCAATTAACTTGTCAACTGACATTCCTTCGTGGGATAAGACTATTATAATGTCTGATTTAGCTCTTAATTCTGGTAGATATTTTTTTATAGTCGCTAATCCTTGCTCAAAACGAATACCTTCCATATTTTTTGGATTACCGGTCAAATTCGTATTCCGATAGGCAATTGGCAATACTCCAATACGAACATTATTTTTTTCTATAATTTTATACGCCTCATTAAAAATAGGCTCATTGGTTGTAGAATCTATGACATTGGCAGCTCGCATTGGAAAGTTTGCCAAACGCGCAAGTTCTTTTGTCCGTTCAAGGCCATAGTCAAAATCGTGATTACCAAGTACCATTATATCATAATCAAGTTCGTTCATCAGACTGATTACAACTTCCCCTTTGGTAATATTACTTAACAAGTCATCACTAAAGGTATCGCCGCCATCTAGTAAAAGAACACTAGCGCTATCTTTCTTTGACCTTATACTCTTAATGGCAGAGGCAATCCTAGCAAAACCACCTATTTCACCATTTTTAGGAAAGGTCATATAATTATCTACCGAATCACCGGTTTGAGCTGTAGCGTTTTCTTTAAAGGCATAAAAGGGCTTATAGCTACCATGAATATCGTTAGTATGTAAAACTGTAACTATATTTTGTTTTGATATATTCTTTTTTTTATCTGATTTACAACTGCTTACCATAAGTAAAACAATAGTACAGGCAATGCCTATTATTTTTGTGTTTTCCATATCAGGTTATTAATATGCTATGCATTAATATAAAGATAAAGTATCTGCACCTTTTTTGACGACCCAATTTACAATGGGAGGTATAAATAGAGATAAATTGCTATTGATTTGAAATAATATAATCAACAAATAGCAATGCCTGAGTGACTCCAAAGAAGTACTCCTACTTAATTGTGGAAACATCAATTTTTAAATTGAGCTACATCATCACTTAAATCGTATACGGTAACACCAGTTAATTTTTTCTGAAGTATACTGCTGCCCGCCGCACTACGATACCCACCCGCACAATGCACAACAATTGGTTTGTTTGTTGGGATTTTATCAGCAGTATCTCTCAACTCATTTAAAGGATGTGAAATGGCGCTATCGAAAAACTTCCCTTCCTCCACTTCGCTTGTATTGCGAATATCAACGATGGTGTAGTTGTCAGGATTGTTTTTAAAATCTGCCAAATCGAGTTTTTCAGATGTAACAAGATTTTCACGTGATATCGTAATCACTTTCTTAAGCAGTTTTTCATAGCCAATTTTTGCTACGCGATGCAACAACGTGTCTTTGTTTTTTTGATCATCTATAACCAAGGTAAACGCATCTTTTGGTTTTACGATGGAACCTAACCAAGTTTCAAATTTCGCATTTTCTGAAACCGCTTGGATGTTGATACTACCTTTTAAATGTCCTTTTTTAAAGGTTGCTTCATTTCTCATATCGACTATCAGACCATCCGCGGTTGTGTTTTCAGCAAACGGAACTTTCTCAATCGATGACTTTAAATCCTCTGCGCCTGTCTTGTTCATATCTACGTCATACCCAAAATAGTGAGGAATGAATGGTTGCCCATCGAGAATGGTGTCCATAAATTCTTCTTTGGACTGCTTTTTAAAAGCCCAATTGCCCATACGCTCATTTCCTAACGTACTGCTGGCAGCATCACTCAAATTTTTTCCACAAAGAGAACCTGCACCGTGAGCAGGATAAACAACAGCATCTTCTGGTAAATTAGTGAATTTACTTGTGATGGTTTCGTACATCATTTCAGCAAGCTCTTCACGTTTGGCTTTCATATTTCCAGCCTTTTCCCGTAAATCTGGACGACCTACATCGCCTATAAAAAGGGTGTCTCCAGTAAAAAGTACGGTTTCATTTCTCTCTGTTGCAACTATAGTAATGCTATCTGGTGAATGACCAGGCGTATTGATGGATTTTAATATGAGCTTTCCTAATGTAATACTATCGCCTTCGTCAAAAGATTGATGCGGATAATCTGCTCCCAACTTTTTACTATTATAAATAGTTGCTCCTGTTTCTTTTTGAATTTCAAGATGTGAACTCACAAAATCTGCGTGTGGATGGGTTTCGATTACCGCGACTATTTCTGAATTGTTCGCTTTCGCGAAAGCGTAATATTGCTCTGGATTTCTTTCGGGGTCTATAACTGCCATTTTTCCTTCATTAACAATCGCATAAGAGAAATGAGCCAGGGGTTTATATTCAAATTGTTTAATATTCATAACTTCTAAATTTTTATATGAAAATAAAAAAAGCTACTGCCAATTTCAGTAACCTTTGATACATAAACTGTTTTTTTACTTCAGTTTTTTGAATCTACAGAATTGAAAGTTCTGTATCGTGTTAAATGGTGTAATATGGTCCGTGGTAAAACAATCTTCTATTTTAAAATGGTCTTTGAATCTTTTAGTCAATTCTTGTTCGTCATATTGAGAAGTTTCTAGACCACTACATTTTGTGGGACCATTTTTTGAAAACGTGCCAATTATCAAACTATCACGTACAAAATTCCCAGTTATAGCCTGATACCGTTCAATCTGCTCTTTCATAGTTAAAAAGTGAAACGCTGCCCTGTCGTGCCATAAATCGTATATCATATCAGGTTTGAAAGTAGAAATATCGCTTACAATCCAATCTACATTACCTGCTTTATTTCCCAAGCGTTTTCTAGCATTATCGAGTGATTTTGCAGAAATATCCAGTACCGTAATATTCTTATAACCTTCTTCAAGCAAATAATCTACAAGCTTGCTATCGCCTCCACCTATATCAATTATTTTTGCAGTTTTAGACAATCCAGAATCCTGAATTAACTTCAATGAAATTTCTGGTTTTTCCTGTGTCCAACTTACTTGGTCTGGGGTTTTGTTATCGTAAACCAAATCCCAATGTTGTTTTATATCTGTCTTTGACATTTTATTATTTTTAGTCTTTAAATAGCCAGGCCATATAGCCGCCTTACAAATCATAGATTTTGGTAAAGCCCATTGCTTTAAGTTTTTCTACTGCTTGTTGGCTTCGGCTACCTGAACGACAACACGAATGAAGTGGGTTGTCCTTATCTAATTTTTTAAATTCTTTAATAAAGTTTTCCTGGTGGAAAAATCGATGTTTAAAGCTGATTCGATAGCTCCATCCTTAAACTCCTCTGCTGTGCTAACATCTACAAGTTGCACATCTTTAGCCTCGCTTGCATTCTTAAAATCGGAAGGATTTAGAATATTTACCGTGTCATTTTGCTGTGCGTTTGTACCAAAGAGTGAGCTAAAAAGTGTCATAATTATAATAATATTTTTCATTTGAAATTTAATAATAGATTGAAAAATAAGGTATTGAAATTTTGAAATCTGTAACATTTGTTACACCAACAGAAAAAAATGAACAAGCATTCTTAAAGATAAAGTTCTTGAACCAAAATATAATCCCCATTAATAATACAAACCAACCAAAGCCTTTTTTAAGTTTCTTTCCGTTAATAAATCTATTGAGCCAAATGCCTATAAAAATGCCGATTATTGCTATTGCAGTAAACGTCAACAAAAATCTCCAATCAATGTCTAAATGACCAACATCACCCAAAAAACCAAGCAAGGAATTGATAGCAATAATAAAGAGCGATGTGCCTACGGCCTTTTTCATTGGCAAATCTGCAATTAAAACTAGAATAGGAATGATGATGAAACCACCACCTGCACCTACTAAACCTGTAATCAAGCCGGTTAAGAGTCCTAAAATTAATAGTAGTGGATAATTTATGTCACTCTTTTCATCGCCCTTTTTCTTATGTAAGCTTTTTGTATTTCGTATCATAGAAATGGAAGCCACAAGTATAATAAGCGCAAAGAAAACCATAATTCCTATGTTCTTGGTCAAAGTGAAATCGCCAAGTGTCAGAATAGTATCTGGAATGCTAGGAACTATGAACTTTCTTGTGCTGAAAACAGATATAACCGCAGGCACGGCAAATATTAGAGCCGTTCTAAAGTTAACCAATCCTTTTTGCAAATTTCGTCCAGTTCCCACCAAGGAGGCAGTACCAACCACAAAAAGTGAGTAAGCCGTTGCTGTAACTGGATTGTTATGTAAAAGATAAACTAAAATGGGTACGGTCAATATAGAACCACCACCACCGATAAGTCCAAGAACAACACCAATGATAAGCGCCCCTATGTAACCTAAAACTTGTACAACATCCATAAGATTTTATTAGGTTACAAATGTAACTTTGATAATTAAAGGAAGTAGTAACAAATGTTACAGATAATACATTAAGTTGGAAGGACTTTTAGCATTTCAATTCAATTACAACGTGTCTTATTTGTCAAGCTTTTTAAGATTCTTAATTCAATTAAATAAAAATCTAATCGGATTATTTATTTAAAATATGCCTTTTAACTATCGTTCCTAAATCTTTCTCCGAAAACCATATATCCTCTGGATGAAGATGAAGGACAGGTGCCTGTTCGCATTTATTGTTGCAGTCCATATCGTCAACCTCAATTTTATCTTTCAGTTTATATTTCTTTATATAGTAATCTAAAAGTTTTCCTTTTTTCTTACGACAATTGACTCCATCACATCGATAAATTACTGGCTTACTATTTTTAGATTCTTCCATAATGTTATTGTTTATTGTGAATATTTTTAGGTCTCAAAAAAACAACCACCAATACCAATAATACTATTGTTATGATGCCACCATACAAAAAACTTTGATTTGGGAATGTCGTTCCCAAAAATCCTGCCAACGGATACGCAAATGCCCACCAGAGATGTGAAAACGCAAAATGAGAACCATACACTTTACCTTGTTCTTCAATGGGTACTGTTTCTCCGATAAGTGTTTCGGATGGAATTTCCGCAAGGTCTTTCCCCGAAAGAATCCCCCACTTTGATTACGATTCCAAAATGAAAGTCTTAAAAGTCACACAAAATGGAGCCATCAGATGGAAGGCCTACAATTGGGTTTACCTTTCCGCTTCGCTCCAAGGTAAACATATCGGTGCCCTAGAGATTGGTAATGGTATTTGGAGGGTATTTTATAGAAACGTATTTTTAGGATTCTTCGATGAACATGTGTTTAGAAAGAAAGAACAATCAGTAAGGTTAGAAACTAACTTAGTGTAAACTCTAATCTATAACTTCTGTAAACTATGTATATTAACGAACACAAACCTATGGCTTGACGGTATATAGATTTATCTACAATCTGCGGAATGATAGACCGATAGGTCGGACTAAAAAATGCGTTAAATACATTAATTAGAAAAATGAGGACATAAATTTGCCATTCTTCAGTCACAAAAGGCAGACAACCTACTATAACCATTCTGATAAAATGTGTGATGTAGAGTATTTTCTTTCGGCTAATCCTATCTGCCAAGACGCCTGCGAAAGGCGAAAATATAATGAAGGCTGTGACTCGTAAAGTAAGAGCTGTTGCCAATATGACCGCAGCCCTTTCTTCGCCGAACTGATATGCCAAAAGAGCCAGTCCAACCCACGTAAAGGCATCGCCCAATAAACTTATGGTCTGTGCCAAATAAAGTTTAGCAAATAAACGATTACGTAAAGCTTGGAATGGCTCTAATAGTTTTGACAGTTTCATTAATTCTCTAAATATTAATTAAGTTCAAAAGTTTAATTTGTGCCTGCTGAATGGAAGGGTGTTTCAATTGGGCGTAGAAATTAACCTTCCATTGCAGGACTTTAGGTTAAAATGTATACTGACCTTTGAGCCTCAAGTTTACTGTTACATCTTCATTACTCGTATTTCTGAAAAACCAACCGTGTTTGCCTTCATAAGGAGCTAAAAAAGTGCCAACCATATTATGGGAATTTG
>CAXBIJ010000190.1:0-7298 GCA_963975675.1 uncultured Maribacter sp.
TTGATGAAGAATTAATTGGGGTAGTAGATGTAACGAAAAAGAAAGAGTTACTACAAACGATACAACCACAGTATATAATTTTAAAGCCAAGTTTGGTAGGTGGCTTTGCTGGAAGTAAGCAGTGGATTGATCTGGCTAATGACAGGCAAATAGGTTGGTGGGTCACCAGCGCATTAGAAAGTAATATAGGGTTGAATGCAATTGCACAGTGGACGGCTACTTTAGGTAGTAAAATGCCCCAAGGTTTGGGTACAGGTTCGTTATTTACAAATAATTTTGAAAGTCCATTAGTAGTGGCGAAAGGCGGATTATTTTATAACAAAACAAAAAGTTGGGATAATAATTTAATTAAGAATTTATGTATATAGAACAGGCGTATAAGGGTCTTAGTGATAGTTGGAGATATATTATTGGAATACTTGGTGTGTTGATTGTTTGGCAAATATTAGCAGCGATACCTTTATTGGTTGCATTGGCTTTAAAAGATGGGGGCATGTCTGCTATGATGAGTGGTGATATAGGTGCAATGTCAGATGTTTTGGGTTCTAATACCTTTTTGTTTTTTATGCTTTTAACTTTTGTAATCGCACTTATTTCCATATTTATTTTTGCTAAATTTCTACACAAGCAAACTTTAACCAAATTAACAACAGCAAGGAATAATGTTGATTGGAAACGGGTGTCTTTTTCATTTTTTCTTTGGGCATTGATTTCTGTGATATTTATTTTTCTGGACATCTATTTATCTCCAGAAGATTATGAGTTCAATTTTAATCTTGTCCCGTTTTTGACTCTTGCGGTAGTAGCCATTCTTATGATTCCATTACAGACCAGTATGGAAGAGTATTTTATGAGAGGTTATATGATGCAAGGTTTAGGTGTTATGACCAGGAATAGATGGTTTCCATTAGTTTTCACATCATTACTTTTTGGTTTACTACACATATTTAATCCAGAAGTTCAAAAATTGGGTTATGGTATTTTAATATTTTACATAGGTACAGGTTTCTTCTTGGGTATAATAACTTTGATGGATGATGGTTTAGAGTTGGCCTTGGGCTTTCATGCAGCAAATAATTTAACGGCAGCCTTATTGGTTACTGCAGATTGGACAGCCTTTCAAACAGATTCATTGTATAGAGATATCTCAGACCCAGTTTTAGGTTGGGATGTACTCGTGCCTGTACTTGTAGTTTTTCCGATACTATTGTATCTATTCTCAAAAAAATATGGTTGGACAAACTGGAAAGAAAAACTAACAGGAAAAGTGATGAGTGAAGAAGCATTTTTAGCTACTCAAAAAGAGACAATTGAATAATATAAATCTACATTCAAGTTTTTCTATTGAAGGTCGTTGTTATTCTTTAAACGACTTAAAGGAGCTTAGTTACAGTTTTATTAAAGAGGGTGAGGAGTTTGAAAGAAACATAGGAGAATTTATTTTAGATTGGCTAGATGACTCCCCAGTTGTTAACGTATATACTTCTGGCTCTACAGGCATTCCGAAAGCGATTACACTTAAAAAAGAACAGATGATGAATAGCGCACTGGCAACAGGTAGCTATTTTAATCTTACAGCTAAAGATTCTTCCTTGCTATGTTTGCCTGCAACATATATAGCAGGTAAAATGATGTTGGTAAGGGCTATGGTATTAGGGCTTGACCTATATATGGTGCCACCAACTTCGTCACCAATAAAAGCTACAGATAGATCATTTGATTTTGGAGCAATGGTACCTCTTCAAGTTTCGAATTCATTACAATTTCTACATAAAGTAAAAACTTTAATTATAGGTGGAGCTCCTATTTCTAATACATTACTAGAAGAGCTTCTCGAAATTGAAAACTGTAGTTTTGAAACCTATGGTATGACCGAGACTATCACCCATATTGCTGTAAAACCACTTAATCAATTGCTTAGCTCGATCCTGCCTACGAATCTAGGTTTTAAAACCTTACCAGATGTAGAAATATCAAAAGACAACAGAGAATGTTTGGTAATCAATGCTCCAAGAGTTACAGATGAAACCATTGTTACCAATGATGTTGTTCAGTTAATATCTGCTACAGAATTTAAATGGCTGGGTCGGTATGATAATGTTATAAATTCAGGCGGCATAAAAATACATCCTGAAAACATTGAAAAAATACTAGCTAAATTTATAAATAACCCATTTTTTATAGCTGGCATTGATGATGAAATTTTAGGGCAAAAGGTTGTTCTGGTAATTGAAGGGAATTCTAAAAAAGACTTTTTGAAAAAAGTTAATACTATTAATGAGCTTCAAAAGTACGAGAAACCAAAAATGGTTTTAAATTCCATGAAATTTCAGCGTACCGACAGTGGAAAAATACAGCGTTCTAAAACCCTTGAACAAATTTTGAAGGCTTATTAAATTCTATTACTTTCAATTACATAAAAAAAATAAAACCAAATGGGAAGACTATTCCTTTTAGCATGCCTGCTACTAATCAATAAAACACATGCACAACAAATTCTTTCAGAAAAAGAACGTGCTATGGTAATTGATGAAATTTTAGATGACCGTTTCAATAATCTATTGCCAAAATTAATGGATACATCTGGGTTAGATATGTGGGTGGTAATTTCAAGGGAGTATAATGAAGATCCCGTTATTAAGACAATGTTACCTGCTACTTGGCTAAATGCGAGAAGACGAACAATTCTTTTGTTTTATAGAAATAAGGAAAAAAACACCATAGAGAAACTTGCAGTTGCTCGTTACAATGTCGGTAAAAATATTGTGTCTGCTTGGGATAAAGAAAAGGAACCGAATCAGTGGGCGCGGTTAATGCAATTAATATCTGAAAGAAATCCGAATAAAATTGGGCTTAATTTTTCAAAAGACCACAATATTGCTGATGGCTTGGTAAAAACCGATTATGAAGAATTCATGGAGAATCTTCCAAAAAAGTATACCTCTAAAGTAGTATCTGCACAGCAACTTGCTGTTCGATGGATTGAGACTAGATCAGAACGTGAAATGGTTATCTATGACCAATTAGTAGATATAACCCATGATATTATTGCAGAAGCTTTTTCTGAAAAAGTAATTACTCCTGGCGTTACCAGAGCATCAGATGTGGTTTGGTGGATGCGTCAAAAAGTAACAGATTTAGGGCTAGATACTTGGTTTCACCCCACTGTTGATGTACAGAGAAGTGAAAAAGATAATGAGAGTAAATTCTACTCCTTTGCTGATAAACCAGAAGACATGGTCATTCTGCCTGGTGACTTAGTGCATTGCGATTTCGGAATTACTTATTTACGTCTAAATACAGACTGTCAAGAACTAGCTTATGTTTTAAAACCTGAGGAAATTTCAGCACCTGATTTTTTGGTTAACGGACTTAAAGACGGTAATAGAGTACAAGATTTTTTAACGTCTAATATGATCAAAGGCAAGAGTGGAAATGATATTTTGGTAAAGTCATTAAGTCAAGCTAAAGCTGCCGGTTTAAAACCTTCAATATATACTCATCCTTTGGGAATGTATGGGCATTCTGCAGGTACTACAATTGGTATGTGGGATTCTCAAGGTGGCGTTATGCGTGACGATGGTGAGAAGTATACTTTAAACCCGAATACGGTTTACGCTATTGAATACCACTGTCAATATACCTGAATGGAATAGAGATATTCGTATTATGCTCGAAGAGGCTGGTTTTTATGGTGAAGATGGTTTTAGATATGTAAACGGTCGGCAAACAGAATTGTTATTGATACCGAGGGTTAAAGGGCATCAGGGAAATTAAGTAAAAGGAATCCTTTTAAGTCGAAGTTCTATACGTTAAAAGTCTGTTTTTTGTATAGATTGGGTTTTTGTAAACTTTAAGTTTCAATAAGGTTTGTAGGAATTTATTGTATATTTTCAGCAAAAACACTTTCTATCTATGAAATCATTAATATTTCTTATTCTTCTTTCATTTAGTTTAACAAGTTGGTCGCAAACGAATACAAACACTATTAAAGGTGTGGTGACATCATATGATTCACCATTGCCAAATGTCAATATTTCTCTAAAAGGCTCATCTTCGGGTATACAAACAGATAATAGCGGAAAATATCAAATAAATGCTAGTCCGCGTGATATTTTAGTTTTTAGCTATGTAGGTATGAAAACCGTTGAAATAATTGTCCAAGATGTCACCAAAGTTCTGAATATCGATATGTTACCCATGGTTCAAGAGCTAGATGAGGTAACCGTTGAACAAAGAAAAAAGAAGGGTCAAGAAGCTATGGCAATTGACTATGCAACAAAGAAAAGTATTATACAAACTGCATATGGTTTTATTGATGCAGAAAACGCTGGTTATGAAATGAACTTTGTAGATGGTGCCAGTATAAATGGAGGGGCAGTTTATCTTGTTGATGCATTAATAGGAATTCTACCTGGTTTAAGACGAGGAGAAGGTAATACCGTTTTACTTCGAGGGGGAGGTTCATTAGAGAATCCTAAACCACCAATTTTTGAAGTAGATGGTGTGATTTTTACATCTTCGCCAGATTTTCTAGATTTAAACAGTATTGATAGAATCGCTGTTATTCCTGGTCTTAAAGGAGCTATTAGATATGGTAATATTGCAAGTGGCGGGGTAATTATAATAAATACTAAAGGTAAATTTATTAAAAGAGAAGAAGGGTCAAATCAACCTTATGACCAAGCGAAACTTCGAAATAATAAATTTGACAAATCAATGGCCACAAGTGTATTAGAAAGAGCGGCTCCTATTTATATTATTGAAATGGAGAATGCCGCTTCAGATGAGGCTGCATATACTGTATTTCAAAAACAGAAAAATTTATATGGTAGTTCACCGTACTTTTTTCTAGCCTCGTTGAAGCACTTTTATGAAAAGAGAGGAGATAATCCATTTAGTTTGAAAATTGAATCTGAGTTTAAGGATAAATTTGATGATAACCCTGATGCTCTAAAGGGACTTGCTTACCTATTGGAAGAACAAAATAAAATGGAAGAAGTTCTTGATTTATACAAGAAAATCTTCATTAAAAGACCTAGATATGCCCAATCTTATAGAGATTTAGCCAATATGTATGTTGTAAATCAACAGTATAAAAAAGGTCTAGGTATTTATGCAAGGTATAAGAGTTTTAGAAAAATGGATTCAATTGCAGCTATAGAGGATGGTATAGATGCCATTATAGAAACCGAAACCATTAACTTGATGGCATTAAGCCCTGATCAATTAGCTATTTCTGAAAGTGAAAGAGTTGATGGAGATGTTGGAGGAATTCGAGTTCTTTTTGAATGGAATAATAGTGAGGCAGAATTTGATTTGCAATTTGTTAATCCAGAAAGTCGCTATTTTGTTTGGAGTCATACCCTTGAAAATGAACCTAAAAGAATTTATGATGAAAAGATAAAAGGGTATTCAAGTAAACAATTTTTAATAGATGAAACACAAGAAGGGGTATGGAAAATTAATCTAAAATACTTAGGGAATAAAGGGTATGACCCTACGTATCTTAAAACTACTATTTATTATAATTACGGAAGATCTTCACAGAAAGAAGTAATAGAAGTTACAGAATTGTCTGAGAAAAATGTCAATAGAGAATTGTTGTCTATTGTAGCAAGAAATAACTTTAGTAATAGATAGGTTGCTTCTTTATAAAATATACAACTACGTTTAAATTTTTAATGCCACGTTCTTCAATACTATAAATATATTGGGGAAATTTGTAAACTTAAACCTGTAAAATCCCCATATTAAATTGTTTCTCAATAGGGGCATGGTCAGCGGCCTCAATACCCATTGAAATCCATTTACGGGTATCTTTTGGGTCTATAATTGCATCAGTCCATAAGCGTGAAGCTGCGTAATAAGGAGAAACTTGGTTGTCGTATCGTTGCTTTATTTTATCAAACAACTCTTTTTCATTCTCTTCTGTTATGGTTTCACCTTTCTTTTTCAAAGAAGCTTTTTCAATCTGTAAAAGTACTTTTGCTGCAGAATTACCACTCATAACTGCAAGTTCTGCGCTTGGCCAGGCAGCAATTAATCTTGGGTCATAGGCTTTACCGCACATCGCATAATTTCCTGCACCGTAGCTATTGCCAATTACTATAGTGAATTTTGGAACTACAGAGTTACTTACAGCGTTCACCATTTTTGCTCCATCTTTTATAATGCCGCCATGTTCACTTTTGCTACCCACCATAAAGCCGGTAACATCTTGTAAAAAGACTAATGGGATTTTCTTTTGATTGCAATTCGCAATAAATCGTGTTGCTTTATCTGCAGAATCAGAATAGATGACGCCACCGAACTGCATTTCACCTTTCGCAGTCTTCACTACTTTTCTTTGATTGGCAACAATACCAACAGCCCAGCCGTCTATACGCGCATACCCGGTTAGAATTGTTTGTCCGTAACCTGCCTTATATTCTTCAAAATCAGAATCATCAACTAATCGTTTAATGATTTCCATCATATCGTATTGTTCTGATCTAGAACTAGGTAGAATTCCATAAATATCTTCGGAGTTTTCTTTTGGCTTACTAGTTTTCTTACGATTGAATCCAGCTTTTGGAAAATCACCAATCTTGTCCATGATATTCTTAATGGTATCTAAGGCGGCTGCATCATCTTTTGCCTTATAATCAGTAACACCACTTATTTCACAATGCGTAGTCGCTCCGCCTAAAGTTTCATTATCAATGCTTTCGCCAATAGCAGCTTTCACTAAATAACTGCCAGCTAAAAATATACTTGCAGTTTTATCTACAATTAAAGCTTCGTCACTCATGATTGGCAAGTAAGCACCACCGGCAACGCAACTGCCCATAATGGCAGATATTTGGGTAATACCCATACTACTCATTATGGCATTGTTTCTAAATATGCGCCCAAAATGTTCTTTATCTGGGAAAATTTCATCTTGTAAAGGCAAATAAACTCCTGCGCTGTCTACTAAATAAATAATGGGTAGTTTGTTTTCCATGGCAATTTCTTGCGCCCTTAGGTTCTTTTTTGCCGTTATAGGAAACCATGCTCCTGCTTTAACCGTTGCATCATTAGCAACAACAATACATTGTTTGCCTTTAACATAACCAATCTTTATAACAACACCTCCAGAGGGGCATCCACCATGCTCTTCATACATGCCTTCACCTACAAAGGCACCTATTTCAATGCGGTTCGAATTTGTATCTAAAAGATAATCAATACGTTCCCTTGCCGTCATTTTACCTTGGTCATGCTGCTTAGCAATTTTTGCTTTACCACCTCCCAAATGAACATCAGCAAGTTTA